>CAZNSL010001023.1:0-2440 GCA_964574975.1 uncultured Alcaligenaceae bacterium
GATGCGCCGACGCTGCTGGCATTGGCCGCGCCGCCGATGCCGCGCCGCGTCGGCCGGTTCGAAGTGCGGCGCGAGGTGGGCCGCGGCGGCTTCGGCGTCGTCTACCTCGCGCGCGATCCGGAGCTGCACCGCGACGTGGCGCTCAAGGTGCCGCACCCGCACGCGGTCGCCTCGAAGGAACTACGGGCGCGCTTCGACGCCGAGGCGCGGGCGACGGCCCGCCTCGACCACCCGAACATCGCGGCAGTCCACGAGGTCGGCGGGACCGACTCAACCAGTTACATCGTGACGGCGTACTGCCCCGGCGGCACGCTGGCCGACCACCTGCACGCCCACGCCCCGCTTCCGGCGGCCGACGCCGCCCGCCTGATCCTGCAACTGGCGTCGGCGGTGCAGCACGCCCACGAGCGCGGCGTCATCCACCGCGACTTGAAGCCGGCCAACGTGCTGATGTCGGAAATCCGAGCCGGAAGCGTAAGCGACGGCCACTCGCCCGAGTGGCCGTCGCTTACGCTTCCGGCTCGGAGTATCACCCCGAAGATCATTGACTTCGGTCTGGCGAAGTGCCGCGACATCGGCCCCGACACGGCCAGCGGCGCGGTCCTCGGCACGCCGAACTACATGGCCCCCGAACAGACTGCCGGCCGCGAGGCCATCCCCACCGCCGACGTATACGCCCTCGGCGCGATCCTGTACGAGTGCCTCGCCGGCCGACCGCCGTTTCAGGGAGCGACGCCGTTGGAGACGCTCGACCTGGTGCGCAAGGCCGAGCCGGTGACGCCGGGCCGGCTGCGGCCGGGACTACCGCGCGACATCGAGACGGTCTGCCTGAAGTGTCTGGAGAAGGAGCCGGCCCGGCGCTACGCCACGGCGGCAGCACTGGCCGACGACCTGACGCGCTTCCTCGAGGGCCGACACGTCACCGCCCGGCGCGTCGGCCCGGTCGGGCGCGGGCTGCGCTGGGCACGGCGGCAGCCGGCCGTGGCGGGCCTGGCAGCGGCGCTCGTGCTGGCCGTGGTCGGCGGGGCAGCGGCGGTATTCGTCGAATGGCGGCGCGCCGAAGCCCTGGCCGAGGCCAATGGCCAAGCTCGCGACCGGGCCGAGGCCGACTTCCGGGCGGCGCGCGAGTTGGTGGACCGGTTGGCCTTGGCCGGCGGCGCGATGGCCGACAAGCCGGGCCTCGACGCCGTCCAGGGTGAGGCCGTCGCCAAGGTCTACTCCTTCTACCAGTCGGTGCTCGCGGACGGCCGCGACGACTCGTGTTTGCGCCGCGACGCGGCTCGCGCCGCCCAATACGCCGGCCATGCCTGGTACAACCAGCGCAATCAAGACCCGGCGCTGGATGCGTACCGTACGGCCGTCCGGCTCTACGATGGCTTGCTGGCCGCCAACCCCGACGACCGCGTATTGATCCATTACCTGGCCGACTCTCTGTATGGCGAGGGCCGGGTGTTGAAGGCCACCGGACGTTCTGCCGAGGCCATAGCGTGCTACCGCCGCTCCGTCGAACTGCGCGAGCGGCTTTACGCCCCCGACCCGTCCGAGCCGAACTACGCCACCCGACTGTCGGTCCAACTCGTCAACCTGGCCGGGATGTTTCGGGCCGGCAACGCCGAGGCCCGGGCGATCATGGAGCGGGCGACCGAGGTGTTGCAACCGGCCATGCTCGCCCACCCCGATCACATCGGCCTGCACCAGAGTATGGGCCTGGCCCTGGAGGAGCGTAAGCGGCACCTGGTCGCGGAGAAGGACTTCGCCGGGGCGGAAGCGGCGATGCGGCAGGCGGTGAAGTACTTCGAGAGCGCCGCGCCGCGGTCGCCGAAGGTGGGCGTGCGCCTGCTGTACCACCGCTCGCGCGTCGAGCTGGGCGACCTGTTGAGTCGAACCGGCCGGCACGCCGAGGCCGAGGCCGAATATCGCATCGCCCTCGCCGGCTTCGAAGCCGTGCTGGTCGAATTCCCCACCATGGTCAATTGGCGGGCGAGTACCTCAGTCTACTGGTCGCGGCTGCGCGGTATCCTCCAGAAGTCCGGCCGCCACGCCGACGAGGAGGAGACGTTCACGCACCAGTTGCGGCATTGCGCCAAGCTCGCGGAGTCCGGCGACGAGGCGGACACCAAGCGGTTGGCCCGCGCCTACGGAGCCTACGCCCTGTGGCTGACGCGAGCGGGCCGCGACGCCGACGCCATGACGGCGTTCCGCCGGGCGCTGCGCACCGAACCGACCGCGGCGGAGTTAAACGAGTTCGCCTGGCTGTTGACGACGAGCCGGGCAGAATCGTTGCGAGACCCGGCGGAGGCGGTCGATCTGGCCGAACGGGCGCGGGCGCTGGCACCGACGGCCCAAGCGTACGCGAACACCCTGGGCGCGGGGGGGGGGGGGGGGCGGGGCCCCCCCGGGGGGGGGGGGGGGGGGCGCCCGCGGGGGGGGCGGGGGGGAG
>CAZNSL010001024.1:0-2438 GCA_964574975.1 uncultured Alcaligenaceae bacterium
CCGATCCTCGGCGAGCCGGCGCGCCGCGGAACTACATCCCCGGATAGACCGGTCCGCCGCCGCCCTCGGGGACGACCCAGCGGATGTTCTGGCGCGGGTCCTTGATGTCACAGGTCTTGCAGTGGACGCAGTTCTGCGCGTTGATCTGCAGCCGCTTGCCCTTCGACGCGTCCGCGGCGTCGGCATCGACGAACTCGTAGACGCCCGCCGGGCAATAGCGTTGCTCGGGACCGTCGTAGAGCGCGAGGTTGACATCAACCGGGATCGACGCGTCGCGCAGCGTCAGGTGCGCCGGCTGGTTCTCCTCGTGGTTCGTGTTCGACAGGAACACGCTCGACAGCCGGTCGAAGGTGAGCACGCCGTCGGGCTTCGGGTAGTCGATCCGCGGCATCTGCGCGGCCGGCCTGAGCGACTCGTGGTCGGTCTTCTCGTGGCGCAACGTCCAGGGCACGAGCTTGCCGAGGCCCAGGTCGTTCATCCACATGTGGAAACCACCGTGCGCGGTACCGGCCCACATTCCCCATTTGAGCCCGGGCTTGACGTTGCGGACCTTCCAGAGGTCCTCATAGACCCAGGACTTCTTCCACGCCGCGTCGAGGTCGTCGAGCGTGTCGTGCGCCCGACCGGCGCCGAGGGCCGCGTACGCCGACTCGGCGGCGAGCATGCCGGTCTTGATCGCGTTGTGCGAGCCCTTGATCCGGGGCAGGTTGACGAATCCGGCCGCGCAGCCGACGAGCGCGCCGCCCGGGAAGGCGAGCTTCGGCACCGACTGCAGCCCGCCCTCGTTGATCGCGCGCGCGCCGTAGGCGAGGCGCTTGCCGCCGCTGAAGGTGTCACGGATCGCGGGGTGCGTCTTGAAGCGCTGGAACTCCTCGTACGGCGAGAGGTGAGGGTTCTCGTAGTTCAGGTGGACGACGAATCCGACCGAGACGAACCGGTCGCCGCCGTCGCCGGTGTAGTGGTAGAGAAACGAGCCGCCGCCGGTGCGGGTGTCGAGCGGCCAGCCCTGGCTGTGGACGACGAGGCCCGGCTGGTGCTTCGACGCGTCGACCTGCCAGAGCTCCTTCAAGCCGATGCCGTACTTCTGCGGATCGACGCCGTCGCGCAGGTTGTGGCGCTTCATCAGCTCCTGCGACAGCGATCCGCGGACGCCCTCGGCGAACAGCGTGTACTTCGCCCGCAGTTCCATGCCGGGCTGGTGATTCGCGGTCGGCCGTCCGTCCTTGCCGATGCCCATGTCGCCGGTGGCCACGCCGGCCACCGCTCCGTGCTCGTCGACGAGCACCTCGGCGGCGGCGAACCCCGGGTAGATCTCGACGCCCAGCGCTTCCGCCTGCTGGCCGAGCCATCGGCAGACGTTTCCCAGGCTGGCGATGAAGTTGCCGTGGTTGTTCATCAGCGGCGGCAGCAGCGCGTTGGGGATGCGCCAGGCCTGGTCCGCGGTGAGTACGAGGAACCGGTCCTCGGTGACCGCGGTGGCCAGCGGCGCGCCCCGCGCCTTCCAATCGGGCAGGAGCTCGGCGAGGCCCTTGGGATCGATGACCGCCCCCGACAGGATGTGGGCGCCGATCTCCGAGCCCTTCTCGATCAGGCACACCGACACCTCGCGCCCCCCCGCGGCGGCGAGCTGCTTCAAGCGGATCGCCGCGGCGAGCCCCGACGGACCTCCGCCGACGATCACGACGTCGTAGTCCATCGATTCGCGGGTCATGGCGGGGCCTTTCGGGGACGGCGGAGAGGTTCCGACGGGGCGGTCGCCTCGCAATTATAATGGTCCGTCGCGCGCCGACCTCCGCTCGGGGGAACGTCGTCGGACCGCGCCTGCCGGCCCCGGATTCGCCATGACCTCGCCACGCCGCCACGTGCACACGTCGATCCAGCCGATCCGCTGGGGCGACATGGACGCGATGGGCCACGTGAACAACACCGTCTACTTCCGCTACATGGAGCAAACCCGCATCGAGTGGATGTTCGCACGGGTCGGCGAGGGGCGCGCGGCGCCGGACGGCACCGGACCGGTGATCGTGAACGCGTCGTGCACGTTCCAGCGGGCGCTGACCTATCCGGGCGACGTCGAGATCCGGATGTCGGTCGGTGAGCGCGGCCGCTCCAGCTTCGAGACCTCCTACGAGATCGTCTTCGGCGGAGAGCGCTGCGCGCACGGGTCGGCGAAGGTGGTCTGGGTCGACACCGCGACCGGCCGGTCGGTGCCGCTGCCGGCGGCGATCGCCGAGCTGGTGCCCGGTCGGAGCTCGCACGACGCCGGAGGTTCGCGATGAGCGCACCGCTGTGGACGCCGTCGCCGGCGCGGGTCGCGTCGGCGGCGATGACCGCGTTCGCGGCGCGGGTCGCCGCGAGGCACGCCGTCGACGTCACCGATTATCCGTCGCTGTGGCGCTGGTCGATCGACAACCCGGAGCCCTTCTGGCGCGAGATCT
>CAZNSL010001025.1:0-2429 GCA_964574975.1 uncultured Alcaligenaceae bacterium
GCCGGCCGGCCTCGGTGATGCCCGCGTCGCCGACGAACACGAGCTCGCTGTCGAGCGCCAGGTACCACAGCGCGAGCGACGACTGCACACCGGGGATCGCCTCGGTGCGCGCGCCGAGCTCGGCGCCCTTGCTGCGCACCAGCGGCGTCGCGGGGTCGAGCGGGTCGCCGGTCTTCGGGTCCACGCGGATGGTGACGCCGCGCGCGTCGTTGCTGTGGAAACCGTAGCCGGCGTTGACGAAGACCTCGGTCTTCGCCCACGGGCCGAGCACCAGCGACGCCTTCGGCGACCAGATGCCGGCGTTCGCCACGCCCGTGTTCTCCCGGACGCTCGCATCGACGTCGAAGCGGTAGCGGTCGTAGCGCAGGCCGAGGATCGACCGGAACCAGTCGTTCCACTGCGTGTCGTTCTGCGCCCAGACGCCGGCGCTGCCCTCGACGACGTCGTCCTCGCGCGTCGTCGCCAGCCGCTCGCGGCGCCGCGTCGAGTACAGGCCGACCGGAGCGATGCGGTCCTGGCGCAGGTCGAAGCCCACGCTGTTGCGCGTCGGCGCGCCGAGAAACTCTCCGGCGCGCGACCAGCGGCCCGTCCAGCCGTAGACGTTGCGGTCGTCGGCCTGCTCGAACTGGTCGCCGTCGTCCGGGTGGTCGAGGAAGAACGTGAAGTTCGAGAACAGGTTGAGCCGGTAGCGGAACCAGTAGGCGGTGGTTTCGAACTGTCCGCCCGCGAACGGCGCCGCGTATTCGACCGACACGCTGTAGCGCCCGGAACTGCCGCCGGCGCTGTCGTCGAGGCTGCCGTAGCGGCCGATCAGCCCTTCGTCGATCGCCCGCAGCGGAACCTGGTCGGTCGAGTTCCACCGGCCGTCGTAGGCCATCGCGGTGACGCCGAGCGTGCCGGCGCCGACGGGCGCCACGTACCGGAGCACGGCGTTGACCTTCCGGAAGTGGTCCGGCACCTCCCACGGCCCGTCGTTGTGCAGGTACTCGAGGCCGTACGTAAGCGTTCCCGGGCCCGCGCGCGCGGACCCGGCGAGCAGCGCACGCGCGTACCCGTAGTCGCCGCCGGTGCCGAGCGCGATGCCTTCCGGCATCCGGTCGTGATAGTGCATCGCCGCGCCGCCGGCCGACGAGAAGTCGCCGATGTTCGCGTAGTACGGGCCCTTCCAGTAGTCGACGCGCGAGATGAGCTCCGGGATCAGGAAGTTCAGGTCCGTGTAGCCCTGGCCGTGGCCGTGCGTGCGCAGGTTGACCGGCATGCCGGCGACCCACGTCGCGAAGTCGGTGCCGTGATCGAGGTTGAAGCCGCGCAGGAAGTACTGGTTGGCCTTGCCCGCGCCGCTGTGCTGCGTCACCACCATCCCCGGGACGTACTCGAGCAGGTTGCCGGGGCGCAGCAGCGGCCGGTCGCCGATCAGCTGCGACGTGACGACGCCGGCCGACGCGGCGTCGCTGCTGCCGACGCTGTTGTCGTAGTGCCCCTGGACCGTGACCGGGTCGAGCTGCTGCACCTGCGCCACCCGCGCGTCCTGCGCGTGGGCGGCAAGCGTGGCGAGCGCCGCAGCGGCGGCAGCGAAGGTCTGGCGGCGAGGATCGGGCACGGTCGGCCTCGGGACGGTAGGAATAATATAACAAATATTCCTACCGATGTTCGAACCCCACGTGGCCCGGGGCCGGGCGGGATCAGGTGCGCGGGATGAGGTGCAGGTGGCCGGCGTGGCGGTGCATGCCGAGCCTGCCGTGGGTGTCGCCGACGGTGACCGACACCAGATTCAGCGCGCCGT
The DNA here is from genome assembly GCA_964574975.1 of uncultured Alcaligenaceae bacterium. Lineage (GTDB taxonomy): Bacteria > Planctomycetota > Planctomycetia > Gemmatales > Gemmataceae > JAXMAS01. The sequence goes on from CAZNSL010001025.1 coordinate 1,784, forward strand.
GGCGCACGCCCCGCTCGGCCAGCGTCTGGTCGGCGAAGGCCCGCACGGCAACCGCCGGCCCCTTGAGCACGACGGACTCGAGGCAGTGCTCGTGGTCGAGGTGGACGTGCATCGTCGCCACCACGAGGTCGTGGTGCCGGTGCTGCGCGTCGGTCAGCCGCTCGGCCAGCCGGCGCTCGTGGTGGTTGTAGACGTAGGAGAAGTTCGCCACGCACCACGTCGCGCCGCCCCGCGCCTGGCGGTGCGTCTCGATCTCGCGGCGCAGCAGGTCCCGCATCGCTTCCGACCGGCTCGCGTACCCGCGGTCCTTGATCAGCTGGTCGAACTCGCGCGCCAGTGCCTCGTCCAGCGACATCGTGATCCGTTCCATCGCGTCCTTTCGGCCGGCGCCGCGCCGGGGCCGATGGGGTCGGGGCGGCGGGCACGGGCAGGTGTTGCGTGGAGCATAGGCAATCGCCGTGCGGCCGGCAACGAGCGCGGGCTCCGCACGCGGCACGGGCGCCGGGAAGGCGGCGCCGGGCGCCGTCAACCTAAGCCGGCGTTAAGCCGCGGCCGGATAGAATCGGCGCTCCGGTCCGTCCGCCGCCCCCTCCCCGCCATGCGCATCCTCGTCGTCGAAGACGACCCCATGATCGGCAAGACGCTC
>CAZNSL010001026.1:0-2426 GCA_964574975.1 uncultured Alcaligenaceae bacterium
CTGACCTCGCTGTTCGACCTGACGGGCCTGACCCGCGAGCAGATGATGTTCGACAAGGAGAAACTCCTGAGCGTTTTCGACCAAACCGCGAAGCTCAACGAAGGGCCGGACCCGATCCGCACCCGGCCTGGCCGGCTCAGCGTCGCCTCCGAACCGCCGCCGCTCACCTGATATGATACCCGCTACTCCACTGGCCGCCGCCGACGCCGCGTTCCGCCCGGACCCCTGGGCCGTCCTCGCCGTCGTCCTCGCCGCCGCCGGCGTGTACGCCCTGCTCCCCCGGCCGCGGAACTACCCGACCTGGGCGGGCGGTCTGCTCGCCGCTGCCTCGCTCGCCTGCGCCGCCGTCGCCGGCTGGGATCGGCCCTCGGTCGAGGCGCTCCTGTTCTACGGCTTCAGCGGGCTGGCCCTGATCGGCGGGCTACTCGTCATCACGCAGGAGAACCCGGCGCGGGCGGCGCTGGCATTCGCCGTCGTCGTGCTGGCGACGTGCGGGCTGTTCCTGTTGAACGCGGCCCCGTTCCTGATGGCCGGCACCATCATCGTATACGCCGGAGCCATCGTCGTGACGTTCCTGTTCGTCATCATGATCGCGCATACGTATGGCATCGACGATGCCGACCGCCGCTCGCGCGAGCCGTTCCTGGCGTGCGTGGCCGGATTTCTGCTGCTGGCAACGCTCCTGGTCGTCGTGCGGCAGACGTTCACCGTGCCGGGGTTCGACGGCTGGCTGGCCCGCGTCCGCCGCGCCCAGGCACTCGAGTCGGTCGACGCCATCAAGACAGAATTGCGCGACAAGTTCACCGAACCGGCCGACGACTTACTCGGCCGCACCGCCGTCGAACGCCGCACCCAGACGCAACAACTCGAGGACACCCTCAAGGCCGTCAACGACAACTGGAAGTCCGAGGATGTCGCCGGGTGGAAGCAGCGCCTGGCGGCGCTCGACGCCGCGGCGGTCGAGGCCAAGAAGGCCTTCGGCCGGTTGCAACCGCCCAAGGACGTGAAGCTCTCGCCGTTCGCCGGCACCCCGGCCAACCGTCCGGCCCAGGGACTGGCGGCCGACAACGTCGGCGGCATCGGCCGAGCGTTGTTCTCCGACTACCTACTGGCCGTCGAACTCGCCGGCACGATCCTGCTCGTGGCGACCGTGGGGGCCATCGCCATCGCCAACCGTCACCGCCCGCGCGCGAAGGGGGCCGCATGAGTCTGGCGCACACCCTGTCGGTCGGCGCGGCGCTGTTCGTTTTGGGGGCCGTCGGCTTCCTGACGCGGCGCAACCTGATCGTGCTGTTTCTGTGCGCGGAGATGATGCTCCAGGGTGTGGCCCTGAACCTCGTCGCCTTCGCGCACGATCGGGGCAACCTGCCCGGGCAGGTGTTCGCGCTCTTCATGCTGGCGATCGCCGCGTGCGAGGCCGGCATCGCGCTGGCCCTGATTCTGATGCTCTACCGCACCCGCCGGTCGCTCGACGTGAGTCTGTGGCAGGACATCCGCGAGGCGGGTCTGGAACCGACCGAAGACGAGGAGCCGCTGCCGCCGCTGCCGCCGGAACCGGTCGATCCGCGGCTGGCCCCAGCCGGCACGCTGCCGAACCGCCGCCGCCGCGAGGACAGCTATGTCTGAGGTCGCCAACGCCATTTGGCTCATCCCTGGCCTGCCCTTGTTAGGGGCTGTCCTCGCCGCGTTCTTCGGTCCGAGGTTCCTGCGGGAAAAGAGCCACATCCCGGTCCTCGCCGGTCTGATGGGTTCGTGCGCCGCCGCCCTGTGGGCGCTCGCCCAACTGTTGGCGAATCACGAACTCGGCACCATCGTTGCCGAGCCAGTGACGTGGTTCCAGGCCGGCGACGTGACGGTGCAGTACGGTCTACAGATCGACCCGCTGACGGCCGTCATGCTGACGGCGATCACCTTCATCGGCACCTGGATCGCAATCTTCTCCGTCGGCTACATGCACGGCGACGGCGGCTACGCGCGCTACTTCGCGGAGTTGGGCCTGTTCGTGACGATGATGTGCGTGCTGGTGATGGCCGACAACCTGCTCCTACTCTTCGCGGGCTGGGAAGGCGTCGGCCTTTGTTCGTACCTCCTGATCGGCTTCTGGTTCAACAAGAAGCCGGCGGCCGATGCGGCCCGCAAGGCCTACATGGTCACCAGCATCGGCGACGCGGGCATGATCCTCGGCATCTTCCTCCTCTGGCACCATGGCCACTCGCTGCGCTTCGACGACCTGTTCAAGAATGCCAATAGCATCAACCCCGCCGTGCTGAACGCGGCGTGCCTGTTGCTCGTCTGCGGGGCGGTCGGCAAGAGTGCCCAGTTCCCGCTGCACGTCTGGCTGCCGGATGCGATGGAAGGCCCGACGCCGGTCTCGGCCCTGATCCACGCGGCGACGATGGTGACGGCGGGCGTCTACCTCGTCGCCC
>CAZNSL010001027.1:0-2423 GCA_964574975.1 uncultured Alcaligenaceae bacterium
GTTGTCGAGCGATTCGAGGGCGGCCAGTTCGTCGACGTTCTCTTCAATGGCGTCGGCCAGCTTGTTCATGAGCCGACCGCGCTCACTGGCGCTCATCTTGGACCACGGGCCGGTCTCGAACGCCTTGCGGGCCGCGGCAACGGCGAGGTCGATGTCGGCCTTGTCGCCCTCGGCGACGTTGCAGATGGTCTCGCCGGTGGCGGGGTTGGTGGTCGGGAATGTCTTGCCGGACTGGCTATCGACCCACTTACCGCCGATGAGCATCGGCTGGTCCTTGACCTTGGGCGGCTGGGCCTTGCGGGTCGGGGCGGGTGCGGTGGCAGTGGCCATGAGGGAGAGTCCTCCGTGGGAGCGAGAGATAGGGTTGCTAGGGGAAATTGTCGGCCCGGCGGCAGGGGAGTCAAGGACGGCGTGACGGGGCGTGAACATCGACGACAACGACCGTGCGGTTCGCTCGGTCGACGCGGTAGAAGACGGTGAGTGGATCGACGATGAAAACCCCCCGGTTTCCAGGGCGAGACTCGCCAACGGCGAACGGGTCGTTTGCGAGGTGACGTTCGGTGCTGGCAGTCGCTCGCGTTACCGCCGCGCGGTCCGCCGCGTTGATCCATATACTCGCCAAGGCGCGGTTGGTACGAGGGCTGAAGCGAACACGGTAATTCATGCCGACTTGGCCCGTTCGAGCGCTTCGAGCTTCCGGAACATTTCCTGAATATCCTCGTAGCTGTAATCGCCGCCCTCCGCCTCGGCGGCAACGAGTTCCTCGTCGGTCACGAACGAATTGCCCCAGGCGTACAGCGCCCGCCGATCTTCCTCGAGTTGTTCGATGCGATCGAACTGTTTCGGCAGAATGAAGTAGCCGATGGTGCGGCCGTCGGCGTCGGTTAACTCGACGGTTTCGGTGAGCTTAGCGATTAGCACGACAGCGCAGCGATTATCGGTAATTATCGCCACAACCGTTGTTCAGGAAATTAGTTGCGTCATTACTCCAGGTGTCGTCCGTGCGTGCCGAACAGAGTGATATTAGGCGACGCAACATATTTGCCACATTAATCTTACGAGCAGAAATCGTACCAACCGCTGCGCTGTAGTGTTAGCTTGGGGTCGAGTGTCAGCTTTATCACCGCGCATCCCTCCCTGGCGTTGTCGCCGATAATACTACGGGCGTACGATGGCAGCAAACCGTTACCAACGAAAAACGGCGGACGGGCGGGTGGCCGGGCCGCCGTTCGTCTCGTCGTGGCGAGTCGGTTAGTGCTTCACCGCCGCCTTCGGAGGGATGCGCATCGCATAGAACGACCGCCACACGAAAGTCAGGCCGATGACTAGCATCACGACACCGATGTACGACGTGTAGTCAGTCGTGCTGCTCGCCCGCGCGCCTTCCTTGATGGCGACCGCGATTTCGACCGCGAGCAGCCCGAACAGGGTCGAGAACTTGATGATCGGGTTCAGGGCCACGCTCGTCGTGTCTTTGAACGGGTCGCCAACCGTGTCGCCGATGACCGACGCGGCGTGCAGCGGCGTGCCCTTTTCCTTCAGGTCCACCTCGACGAGCTTCTTCGCGTTGTCCCACGCACCGCCGGCATTGGCCATGTAGATCGCCTGGAACAGGCCGAAGATGGCGATGGCGACCAGATACGCGACGAAGAAGTTCGGGTCGAAGAAGGCGAACGCCAGGGTCATCGACATCAGTGCGATGAAGATGTTCCACATGCCGGCCTGGGCGTACTCGGTACAGATGCGGACGACCGTCTTCGAGTCCTCGATGTCGGCCTCTGACTTGTCGAGCCGCATGTTTTTCTTGATGTACTCGACCGCCCGGTACGCGCCGGTCGTGACGGCCTGCATCGACGCGCCGGAGAACCAGAACACCATCGCTCCACCGCAGATGAACCCGAGCAGCACCGGAGCATCGGTCAGGCTCAGGTGCAGGATGCCGTGCTTGCCCAAGAGCAAGATGATCGAGAAGATCATCGTCGTCGCGCCGACAACGGCGGTGCCGATCAGCACCGGTTTGGCCGTCGCCTTGAAGGTGTTACCGGCCGAATCGTTGGCCTCCAGATAGTGCTTACCGCGCTCGAAGTCCGGGTCGAACCCGAAGTCGCGCTTGATCTCCTCCTTGATTCCCGGCACCTTCTCCGTTTGGGCCAACTCGAAGATCGACTGGGCGTTGTCGGTCACCGGGCCGTAGCTGTCCACGGCAATGTTGACCGGGCCCATGCACAGGAAGCCGAACGCCACCAGGCCGAAGGCGAAGATCGAGCCGACGCCGACGAGCGGCCCGCCCGGCGACAGCTGCACGCTCATGATCTGGTCCAGCCCCAGCGTGCTGACGAAGAAGGCGACCGCCATCAGCCCGGCGATCAGCATGCCCTTCCAGAAGGCGCTGAAGTTGCCGGCCACCAAGCCGGAGAGGATGG
>CAZNSL010001028.1:0-2422 GCA_964574975.1 uncultured Alcaligenaceae bacterium
GACGGCATCACGCTGCTAGTGACGACGCACTACATGGACGAGGCCGAGCGCTGTAGCCGGGTTGGCTACCTGTACCTGTCGAAACTGTTGGCCGTGGGCACGCCGGGCGAACTGAAGCTCCACCCGGGCGTCACGCCGCCGGGCACCCGGCGCGTCGAAATCCACGGGCCGGATGCCGCCGGGCTGCTGGCGAAGCTGCGGTCGCGGCCCGGCGTCCACGAGGCGACGATCTTCGGCGTGTCGGTCCACGCGCTGGTGGACGACGGCGAAACGCTCGCCGATTTGGCGGCCGACGTGCGGCCCGCCGACGCCAACCTGGAAGACGTGTTCGTGACGCTGGCGCGGGCGAAGCAAATGGCAGTTTAGCGACGCATCTCGGATGCGTCGCTCAACGACGGAGAGTCCACCATGTCCGGTTCATCCCTACTCCGTACTGCGTCGGTCGCGCGCAAAGAGTTCCTGCACATCCTGCGCGATCCGCAGACGTTGTTCTTCGTCGCGTTCCTGCCGGTGCTGGAACTGTTCATGCTCGGTTACGCCATCGACACCAACGTGCGGCACGTCCGAACGGGCGTCGTCGATTACGCCGGCACGCAGGAGAGCCGTCGACTGTTGGAGCGGTTCGAGAACTCCCAGGACTTCAAGATCGTCGCCCGGGCCGCCTCAGAAACCGAGCTGAGCCACATGATCGTGGCCGGCACGGCCCGCGTCGGCATCGTCGTGCCGCGCGACTACTCGGAGCGGCTGGAGTCCGGCCAGACGGCGACCATTCTGGTGGCGGTGGACGGCAGCGAGTCGAGCGTGGCCACCGCGGCGGTCAACCTCGGTAACTCGATCGCCCTGCGCGACTCGCTGGAGCGTGCCCTCGGCGGCAAGCCGCTGCCGGTCGAGGCCCGGCCGCGGGTGCTGTTCAACCCGGACACGCGCTCGGCCAACTTCTTCCTGCCGGGGCTGCTCATCGTCATGTGCCAGATCATCGGCACGACCCTGGCCGCCAACGCCATCGTGCGCGAGAAGGAGATGGGCACGCTGGAGCAACTGTTCATGACGCCGATCCGTCGCGGCGAGCTGATCGTCGGCAAGATGCTGCCGTACGTGGCGGTGACGACGGCCGAGTTCTGCTTCATCGCGGCGCTGATGCACTGGGCGATGTTCGTGCCGGTCCACGGCAACTTCCTGACGCTGCTCGCGCTGTCGCTGCCGTTCACGGCGGTGATGCTGGGGCTGGGGCTGCTCATCTCGACGCGGGCGGAGTCGCGCGAAGCGGCCGGGCAGATGGCGATGGGCACCGTCCTGCCGTCGATCTTCCTGTCGGGCTACGTGTTCCCGCTGGACTCGCTGCCGCGTGGGTTCGACGTGTTGTCGCGCTTCATCCCGACGACGTGGATGATCGACGCCTCGCGCGGCGTGGTCCTGCGCGGAGCTGGCTGGGCGGAGTTGTGGCCGAACGGGCTGGCGCTACTGGCGATGGCCGCTGTGGCGACGGCGGCAGCGTCCTTGAAGATGCGCAAGCAGCTGGCGTGAGGCGCGATGTCCGGGCGTGCCCGAGCGAACCGCGTACGACCGGACGTTTGTAGGGAGAGCCGTTAGCGCGGTATCATGCGCCGCATGGACGCGCTTCCTCCGCTGCCGCCCGGCTGGCCCCTGCGCGACGCCGGGCGCGGGCGGCGCAACCTCGCCGCCCTCGGCGATCTCGCCGCGCCGCTCGTGCCGCACCTCACCCGCTTCCTGCCGCGCAACCCCGATCCCGACATGGCGCTCAACAACCTCGAGCGCTTCCTCGCCACCCCCGCCGGCCGCGCCGCTCTGCCCGCCCTCACCGACGGCCGGGCGCGCGCCCTCGAAATCGTTCTGCACCTCTTCGGCACCGGCCAGTTCTTCGCCGATGCTCTCGTCGCCGACCCCGACGCCCTCGATCTCGTCCGCAACCGCAAAGCCCCCGACTTCGCCGACCTCCAGGCCCAACTCCAAACCGAGATCGACGACGCTTGCGACGACGCTCAGGTGCTGCGCGCCATCCGTCGCTACCGCCAGCGGCAGACCGTCCGCATCGGCGTCGCCGACGTGGTCCGCGACCGGCCGCTCGACGACATCACCCGCGACATCAGCCGCGTCGCCGACGCCGCCGTCGAGGCGGCTCTGGCCGTGGCGCTGAATCGCTGCGCCGCCCGGCACGGCGAGCCGGACGCGCGCTGCGCTGTGTTCGCCTTCGGCAAGCTAGGCGGCGAGGAACTGAACTACTCCAGCGACATCGACCTGATGGTCGTCTACGACCGCGATGGCTCGACCCGCGGCCGTCGGCCGGTGAGCCACGGCGAGTTCTTCGGCCGCGTCGTCGCCGAGGTCGTCCGGCTGCTGTCGGCCCACACGCCGCACGGGCAGGCGTACCGCGTCGATCTGCGTCTGCGCCCGGAAGGCGACC
>CAZNSL010001029.1:0-2419 GCA_964574975.1 uncultured Alcaligenaceae bacterium
CATCTGGATGCAGTCGGTGTACTCCAGCAGGCTGCCGGACGGGTACTGGTAGCGGTGGGTGCCGCTGATGAGGCCGAAGGTGACGGTCGGCGTGAAGTCGTTGGCGAGCAGGAACGGGTTGCCCATCGCCAGCGACCAGTCGCCGGGACGCACGGTGTCGCTGTCGCCGAGTTTGACGTAGGGGAACGGCTTGCCCTTCTCCTTGGGCAAGAGCTTGACGAGGGCCACGTCGCCGACCTTGTAGAGGCCGACGAGGACGCTGTCGTAGAGAACGCCGTCGGCCAGACCGCACTTGTGGGTCTTGCCATCGCCGACGACGTGGAAGTTCGTCAGTGCGTAGCCCTCCGGGTCGATGACGACGCCGGAGCCGCCACCGTCCATGTTGTTGGAGTAGACGGCGACGACGGCCGGCCGCACCTTCTCGACGGTGGCGACGCGCTTGGCTTCGGCCTGCTTCACGAGGTCGCGGTCGGCGGCGAAAGCCGGCGTGGCGAAGAGGGCGGTGGTCAACAGGAGATGTCGCACCGGGTTCAGTCGTTCGCTTGGCACGTTCATTGACCTACCTTCACTTCCGCCGCGTCGCCCGGGCGGACCGGCATGGTAGCGACCAACGCCCGCAACACGGCGTTCACGTCCCCCGAGTCGCGGAACACTTTCGCGACCTCCGGTTCCAGCACCACCAGTCGCCCGCCGGCCTTCAAACCGGCGGCGAACCGGTTCGGTTTGGCCTGTCGATAGTCGAAGCGATACTCGTCCCGCAGCTCGTCGCTCATGGTTTTACCCGCCCATCGGGTTCTCTTCGTAATCCGTACGCTCCTGCGGTGTGGCGACCCGCGCACTGATGATTCTGACGGCCTCACCCCGTTCGGTAAAGCTCACCACGACCAGACGGTTCTTGTCCGAATGGCCCACGATGATTTCACGGACCTCGTCGTCGGAGTGTTCGGCGTCGGGGAAGATCGCCGCCAGGGGGTCGGCGAATACGCTCGACGCTTCGTCGAACGAAACACCGTGCTTCTGCTGGTTCGCCTTCGCCTTTGCTTCGTCCCACTCGAACGCCGGCTCCATCGCGATTCCCTCCGACCGCGTTCATCATTTGCTCACCTTCGCGTCGGCCAGACACACCTGCGCCCCCAGCATCGTCTCGCCCTTGGCGGCGACGCTCACGCGCAGCTTCTGCACGCCCTTGATATCCACCGCAATCGAGCGCACGCGGTCGCGGCGGCTCACCGGTTCCTTCGCCAGCACCCGGCCGTCGCCCTCGATCACCACCTCCGCCGGGAAGTCGCGGTCGATCGCCGGGTCCACGCCGAGCGTCGCCCGAAACTCCTTGTAGTCGCCGTTCAATTCGTACGTCAGCCGGGTGCCGCCGCGCACCGTCAGGCCCTTTGGGAAGGTCGTGCCGTCGAGCTTGATCGGAGCATCGGCCATCGTCGCGTCCTTGCGCACCACCAGCGAATCGACCTTGCGCGGTTTGTCGTCGAACGGATCGCCGTAGACGGCCGCGAAGGCGTCGCTCTCGACCGCCGGCGACAGGTCCGACAGGAACGTCAGCTTTCCCTTCGAGAAGTCGAGCTTCGCCAGTTTCGCCAGCGAGGCGTACGCCACGCGCACGCCGCTGACGGTCGTGAAGCGCACGCCGTCCGGCCGGGCGGTCACGTCGGCGGCGACGACGCGATTGCCGGCCGCGTCGGTCGCGCGGCAGAGCGTGGGCGGCACGTTCTCGCCGGGCCGCGGCACGAAGAGCAGCCCTTGCACCTTGGCGAATTTCGGCGACAGCTTCTTGCCCGACTCCTGGTGCGTGAACTCGATGCCGTCGCCCGACTCCAGTCCCAGGCCGAACGTGCCCTCGACGGCGTTGAGCAAGCTGTCGGCCCCGCGCACGGCCAGCATGTCGAACCGGCCGCGCTTGGCCACGAACTTCTGCCAGTCGGCTCGTACCTTCGGGTCGTGAGCGTCGCGCAGGATCGAGTAGACGGCCGTCAGCGGCAGCGACAGCTTCATGTCCGTCGCGGCAGTGACCAGGAGTTCGCCACCTTTGATGGCCACCTGTGGGCAGTGGAAGACGGAGCCGTCGGTGAGTTCGACATCGTAGTACGGCCCGGCTGGCAGCGGGGTGTCGGGCGGCGGGAAGTCGAGTTGCAGCACGTCGGCGACCGGAACGTTCACGTCGCCGGACGACGTTTTGAGGACGAGCGTCTGCTTGTCGAGGCCGACGAGGTCGCCGACGAGCTTCTTGCCGGAGAGCGTTTGCAGGTCGGCTCCGGCGGTGGCCGCAAGGAATAAGAGCGTCGGCAGGCCGTACATCGTAGCCCTCGGCTGATCCCGTCTTAGCCCCGGAGGGGCGGCCGTGGGTAGCCAGGGGTGTCAACCCCTGGTTGCCATGGCCCGCGAAAGCGTCAGCCCCGGAGGGGCGGCA
>CAZNSL010001030.1:0-2413 GCA_964574975.1 uncultured Alcaligenaceae bacterium
GGCTCGCCTTGACACGCCGCGTCGATCTCCTTATGCGGCCCCCTCCAATCGGCAGCTTGCGGACGAGGGGCGGTGGGGGGAGGGTTCCCGATCATGGCACGGACGCACGGGATGGGCCGCTGGGCCGCGACGATGGCCGGCTTGCTCCTCGGCGGCTGGGCACTCGCCCAACAGCCGAACGAAAAGCTCATCGCCGAGGTATCCACGCGCAACAACCGCCTCATCCCGGCCGAGTCGATCCTCAACCAGGTCAAGACCCGCAAGGACACCAAGTACGATCAGTCCACCGTCATGGGCGATGTTGGCCGACTGATGGCCACGCGCCAGTTCATGAGCGTCACACCGTACTTCCAGATGACCGCCGACGACAAGGTCGCCGTCATCTTCGAGGTGCAAGAGTACCCCAACCTCATCTCGGAAATCCGCTACGAGGGGGCGAAGCACTTCAAGGACGACGAACTCGCCGCCGTCACAGGGCTGAAAAAGGGCGTGCCACTCAACCCCGTCCACAACAAACTCGCCGTCAGCGCCCTGACGCGCAAATACCACGACGCCAACCGCCTGATGGCCAGCGTCGAACTCGTCGAGGGCGACAAGCCGGGCGACAGCCGCGTCGTCTACCGCATCACCGAGGGCCGGGTGTTCAAGGTGTCCGGCGTCGATTTCACCGGGCAGAAGTTCGTCAGCGGCGAACGGCTGCGGACGCAACTCGCTACATCGCGGACGTTCTTCGGCATGGGCGGCGAGTACACGCCGATGATGATCGAGTTCGACCGCACCAAACTCGAGGAGTACTTCCGCACTTACGGCTATCAGGACGCTCGCGTTTCGGTCGAGAAGCAGTTCGAGGGGCTCGACCGCGTGCGGATCATCTTCCACATCGACGAGGGACCGCAGTACCGCGTCGGGCAGGTGGACGTGACCAAGTCGAGCGTCTTCGACGCGGAGCGGATCAAGGCCGTTACGATCCTCAAGCCGGGCCAGGTGTACGACAAGAACGTGGTGCAGGCCGACCTCGCGCGGATCAAGGCGCTTTACGGCAACACCGGCCGGATGGTCACGCCGAAGGAGCAGGTCTACGAGACCGCACCCGGCGAGGTTGCCGTCAAGTACGAGTTCGTCGAGCGGCCGCCGGTGACGGTCGGTACCATCGAGATCATCGGCAACGACGTGACGCGCGAGAACGTCATCCGCCGGCAGATTCCGCTTTATCCCGGCCAAATCCTCACGTACCCGGACATTGCCGCGGCCGAGGCGAACCTCGCCCGGCTCGGCATCTTCGAGACCGACCCGGAGAAGGGCGAACGGCCGACGGTCTCCGTCCTCGACCCGGACGGCGACAACCCTGTCAAGAACATCCTCGTCAAGGTGCAGGAAGCGCCGACCGGCAGCTTCCTCCTCGGCGTCGGCGTGAACTCGGACGCGGGCCTGTCCGGCTCGATCGTGCTGAACGAGAAGAACTTCGACATCACCCGCGTGCCGACGAGCCTCGACGAGTTGCTCAGCGGCCGAGCGTTCCGCGGGGCCGGCCAGGAGTTCCGTCTGGAGGCCGTGCCCGGCAACCGCTTCCAGCGCTACTCGATGAGCTTCCGCGAGCCGAGCCTGTTCGACAGCCCGTACAGCCTGGGCGTGAGCGGCTACTACTTCACCCGCGGCTACACCGAGTTCAACGAGCAGCGGCTCGGCGGCCGCGCGGTCCTCGGCCGCAAGCTCAATGCCTTCTGGACGGCGACGGCCAGCCTACGCATGGAAAGCGTCGATGTCTTCGACGTGCCCTACTTCTACCCGCCGGAGATCACCCGCGACGTCGGTACGACATTCCTGCTCGGTGGACGGGCGGCTTTGACGCGCGACAGCCGCGACTCGTTCTTGCGGCCAACGAGCGGTAGCCAGATCGAGGCCGGATTCGAACAGGTGACCGGCACCTACACTTACCCGCTCTACACACTGGAAGGCAGCAAGTACTTCACGGTGTACCAGCGGCCGGACGGCAGCGGTCGGCACGTCCTGGCGCTGCGCAACCAAACGGCGTTCGCCGGCGACGACACGCCGGTATACGAGCGGTTCTACGCGGGCGGCTTCCGCTCCTTGCGCGGCTTCAGCTTCCGCGGCGTCGGCCCATTCGTGGACGGCTTGAACGTCGGTGGTAAGTTCTCGTTCCTGAACTCGGCCGAGTACCAAGTGCCGCTGTTGGCCAGCGACAAACTGTTCGCGGTCGCGTTCGTGGACAGCGGCACAGTCGAGCCGTCGGTGAAGCTGGACGACTACCGCGTGACGGCCGGCTTTGGCTTCCGCATCCAGGTGCCGATGCTTGGCCCGGTGCCGATCGCCCTCGACTTCGGCTTCCCGATCGTGAAGGGGCCGCAGGACCGCGAACAGATCTTCAGCTTCTGGCTCGGGTTCTTCAACTAAT
>CAZNSL010001031.1:0-2039 GCA_964574975.1 uncultured Alcaligenaceae bacterium
GAGGCGGAGGCCGTGGGCGCCCGTCCCGGTGCGTTCGTCGCCCTGCGCCGCCACGCGCGGGCGAACGACGCCGACTGGCTGGCGGAGTACGTGCGGGATGATGGCGCGGCTGCAGTGTTTCGGTCGGCCGCGCTCGAGGCCATTCTGGCCCTGGCGCGCCGCTGCCGCGATAGCAGCTTCGCCGCCCGGCTGACGGCCCAGGCCGACCGGCTCGTCCGGCACGTCCTGGCGGTCGGCGACGAGGATCTGAAACTGGCCGCCGCCCTGTACGCCCACGACATGGGCGAGGACGCCGGCCCGCTGCTGCTCGCGGCCGCGCGGGAGCCGTCGCAGCCGGTTAGCGTGCGCGAGGCGGCGTGCCAATCGCTCGGTAAACTCAAGTTCGCGGCGGCGGCCGAGGCGCTCGTCGAGTTGCAACGCTTGCGGTGTCCGTCTCGCGTCGCGGACGCGGCGGCCGACGCCCTGGCCGCGATCGACCCGCAACGGCTCATGGCCGAAACGACGCCGGCCGCGGAGCGGGCCCTGGGCGACTTCGCGCTGCGGACCGGCTGCTTGGTCTACGATAGTACGATCATCGACGCGCGCGGGCGGCCGTTGGGAGAACCCCGGCCGGAGCCGGGCGACACCAATCACGAGGCGGGACGAGCCGTGGCAAAACGCTTTCGGGTCGCGCTATCATTCCCCGGTGAGCACCGCGAGTTCGTCGCACGGGTGGCGGATTTCCTCGCCCGGGACCTCGGGAAAGAACGGGTCTTTTACGACCAGTATTACGAAGCCGAACTGGCTCGCCCCAACAGCGACCTCTATTTGCAGTCCATCTACCACGACGTCTCCGTATTGAAGGTCGTATTTCTATGCGAGCAATACGACCGCAAGCCATGGTGCGGCCTGGAATGGCGTGCGATCCGCGACCTGATGAATAAGGGCCAAGGCGATGAAATCATGTTCGTTCGCCTCGACCAGGCACCTGTGTCCGGCGTATTCTCCTCCGTCGACGGGTATGTCTCGGTCGACGGCCGCCCGCCCGAGGTGATTGCCCAGTTGATCCAGCAGCGTCACGCGTTCTTGGCCGGCGGAAAACGCAGCCGCGGCAAGAGGCGGCGTAAAACGGCCGACTCCGCCCCCCCGGCCGATCCTCCACCGGGTGTCGACGGCACTTCGACCCGTTCGGAGGATCCTACGGGCAAGACCGGGTCGGGCGACCAGTCATCTCCCGAAGCGCCGATCCCCCCTGACAAACACGGAACTGGCGACGAGTACAAGTTGCTCGCGTACGGGATTGACTTGGTCATTATGACTGCGACGGAGGTCGAACGCGATGCGGCTTTGCGATTTCTCAAACCACTGCAACGACCGCGTCGTTGGGGCAAGGTGCTGAAGTTCCATATCGGTCCGGAGACCTACTTCGTTGGGAGATTCGGAGCTTTCAACGCTGTTGTAACCAAGTGCCAAATGGGGACTCGACGTCCAGGCTCCGGGACGCTGGCGCTTGCGGAGGCCGAGAAGGTTTGGAGCCCGCGGGCCGTGATCATGGTCGGCATCGCGTTCGGACGGGAGGAGGGTAAGCAATCGATCGCAGACGTTCTGGTAGCGACCGAAGTCATCGATTACGAGTCGCGGCGAGTTGGCCATAAGATCATTCATCGAGGCAGTATTCCTCCCAGTAGTCCGACCTTACTAAACCGTTTTGACAACGTCACCAAGTGGAAATTCGACCGGCCAGATGGAACGGCGTGCAAGTGCCGGCCGGGGCCGATTCTTTCCGGTGAAAAGCTCGTGGACGAGCCTGGGTTCAAAGCCTCGCTTTTCGCGAGTTTCCCACAGGCCATCGGCGGCGAGATGGAAGGCACCGGCCTCTGCGCGGCCGCGATCTACTGTCAACTTCCGTGGGTTCTGGTCAAAGCCATCTGCGACTGGGGTGACGGCAAAAAGCACAAGAAGTTTCAACCTCTCGCGGCCGCGGCGGCCGCGTCCCTGGTGCATCACGTACTCTCGTCACCTTCGGCGCTCGACGGCTTGGGGAAGCGCCGCTCGGCTCC
>CAZNSL010001031.1:2049-2412 GCA_964574975.1 uncultured Alcaligenaceae bacterium
AACCTGTCGCAACCGCTTCCAATAGCGACACGCCTGTAGGAAAAACAACTCCGCCCAAGAAGCGTACTCGCCGTCCCAAGACGCGGCGGCCGGCCCCCGACTCCGCCCCCCCGGCCGAACCGGACGACCCACCCTCCGAAGACGACTGGCGGGCCGCGTTTCAACTGTTGACCGTGTTGGAGTGGCAATCGTCGACGTCCGCCGCGCCCGACTGGGCGGGGCCGACCGACCTCGCCGACCTCCGGCAACGGGTTCACTTCCTGGCTCACTCGCTCGTTTGTGTGCCGCGCGAGGCGCTCGAACGGCTGTCGGCGGTCGTCGCCGCCTGGAGCCGAACACGGCGAGCCGGCGCGGCCCTCGACC
>CAZNSL010001032.1:0-2407 GCA_964574975.1 uncultured Alcaligenaceae bacterium
AATATCGAAATCTGTCTTCTGCCTTTCTCTGTGTCCTCTGTGACTCTGTGGTGAATCCTCCTGGAGTGGTTAGTCCTTCGGGATTGGGTAGTCCGCTGGGATGACCATGCGTTCCAGCCGCCGGCCGTCGCGCAAGATCGCCACCGTGGTCGGGATGCCGACCGGCAGTTGCGTCAGCAGCTTGTGCAGTTCGTCGACGCTCGACGCCGGACAGTCGCCGAGCGACAGGAGCAGGTCGCCCTCCTGAACGCCCGCGTCGTCGGCTGGCCCGCCGGGTTCGACGCCCATCACCTCGATCGCAGACTTGTGCGTCAGGTTGTGCTGCCGCACCGCCGGCGGCGGCACCGGCACCTGCCGGGCCTGGATGCCGAGGAAGCCGCGCTCGACGCGGCCGCGCTGGAGCAGCTGCGGCAACACGACCTTGGCGATGTTGATCGGGATGGCGAAGCAGATGCCCTGCGCTGGCTGGATGACGGCGGTGTTGATGCCGACCACTCGGCCACGACTGTCCACCAGCGGCCCGCCTGAGTTGCCGGGGTTCAGGGCCGCGTCGGTCTGAATCACGTCGTCCACGAGGTGCCCGGTGATGCTGCGCAGCGTCCGGCCCTTGGCGCTGACAACGCCGGCCGTTACCGTCGACTCGAAGCCGAGCGGGCTGCCGATGGCAACGACGAGTTGGCCGACGCGCAGCTTCGCCGAGTCGCCGAAGGCGGCGTACGGCAGCGCCGCAGACTCGGCCTGCACGACCGCCAGGTCGGTCCATGGGTCGTTGCCAACCACCTGTCCGGCCATCTCGCGTCCGTCGGACAGACGAACCCGCACCCGCCCCTGCCCGCGGACGACGTGGTGGTTCGTTAGCAGGAATCCGTCGGGCGTGAACAAGACGCCAGAGCCGCTGCCGGAGCGGCGCGATTCACCGTGCAAGTTGACGACGGCGGGACGCAGCGCGTCGGCGACGCGCACGACTGCATCGGAGAAGGCGTCGAGCGCCTCCGTCTCGTCGGGCGTCGGGGCCTGTGGCAGTTGGTCGCCGGGCGCGGTTTCGCCACCGTTGCTCATGAAGTGTTGCCAGAATCGGGACATGGGTCGCTCCGTGAGCCGCGGGGCGATGCACTCCCATGCTAACGGACGCCGTCAAGGGTCGTATAACGCCGGGAGTACGTCCAACGTTTCCGCGAAGCGTCGCGAACCGATGAGAAACTGACACATGCGATACGTCCGGTACGCCGTTCTCGCGCTGGCGTTTTCCGCACCGTCTCTTTTCGCTCAGGACGAGGAGGGGCCGAACACGCTGACACCGGAGCAGAAGGCGTCCGGCTGGCTTCTGCTGTTCGACGGCGAATCGACCTTCGGCTGGAAGGCCGACGGCGAACTGCGCGACGATCGCGGCATCCTCATCGTCGGCGGCTCCAAACCGACGACGATTTCCATCCCCGTCGTGGCCGGCGAGTTGACGTGGGAGTTTCTCTGGGAGGCGAAACAGGGCGTCGAGGTGGCGCTCAAGTCTTTGCCGGAGGCCGCAAAGCCGTGGGAGGTCAAGATACCGTTGAGCGCCGCCGGACGCGTCGGCGAGAACAACTGGCACGCCCAGCGGTTGGAGATCGGTCACGCGGAGGGCGCGGCCAAGATGGAGGTCGCCGACGTGAGCGGCAAGCCGTCGCCGCTCCGCCGGCCGGGGTCGTACAGCGAGTACAAGCTGACCACCGGCTCGCTGCCGGCGCTTTTCACGATCGCGATCGAACGGGGTGAGCCATTGCGGCTGCGGAACGTCAAATTCAAGCCGTCCGGCCTAGAGCCGATCTTCAACGGCAAGGACTTCGCCGGCTGGCGCGAATTGACTGGGGCGAACTACCACTCGAAGTTCACCGTCACGCCGGAGGGCTGGCTCAACATCAAGGGCGGCAAAGGCGACTTGCAGACGGATCAGCGCTTCGGAGACTTCGTGTTCCAGGGCGAGTGCATCGTCAACGGCGACAAGCTCAACAGCGGCATCTTCTTCCGCTGCATCCCCGGCTACCAGCAGGGCTACGAGTTTCAGATTCACAACGGCTACCGCGACGGCGACCGTCGCAAGCCGAGCGACTACGGCACCGGCGCGATCTACCGCCGCATGCCGGTGCGCAAGGTGGTGTCGAATGATCGGCAGTGGTTCTCGATGACGCTGATCGCCGCCGGCCCGAACCTGCGGACGTGGGTGAACGGCACCCCTGTGGTGAACTGGACCGACACGCGCAAGCTCGACGAGAACCCGCGCAGCGGCCGGCGACTCAAGCCGGGCCACCTGAGCATTCAGGGGCACGACGCGACGACCGACTTGAGCTTCCGCAACCTGCGAGCGATCGAGCTGCCGAAGGACTAAGCGCGAGCGTAAAACAGCCTCGGCGAGCCGGGAGCGTCAGCGACCGGA
>CAZNSL010001033.1:0-2400 GCA_964574975.1 uncultured Alcaligenaceae bacterium
CGGCCAGCACTGGGATGCCGCCGGCCGACTCCACCATTTGAAAGATCAGTCGGCCCATCCACGACGGCCAGTTGTCGCCTGCTACGGTGTACGCAGCGTACAGCATGCAGAATCCACCGGCGAGGTAAATGTTCACTCGGCCGGAATACTCCATGACACGCCGCACCGCCCACCACGTCAGTGGCCGGTCGCGGATGCCGCTCGGGTCGGCCGGCGTCACCTCCGTCAGCGGTCGGTAATGTCGGTCCTGGAAGTGACCGCGCAGCCGAATCGCGCCGCGCGTCGCGGTCAGTCCGACGGTTGCTAGGGCGACGCATTCCAGACCGAGCATGCGCTCGAAGGCGATGCCGGCGTGGCGGCCCGCGTCGAGCCAGTACTGCATCACGGCGAACGGGTTGAAGGTGTGGAACCAGCCGTACAACTCCATGAAACAGTAACTCGACCACGCGGGCAAGCCGGTCAGCCACAGCCGCAGGTTCTCACCGGCCAAGACACCGATCAACAGGTAAACGACAACACCGGCAAGGCCGATCCGTTCGCCAACGTGCCGCACTACCATCGACTCGTACGCCCAACACGTCAGCCCCAGGCCGCATACAGCACCCCAGGTGAGCGGCATGAGCAGCAGCACCGGCACGTCGGTCCATTGCAATCGCCCGAACGCGGCAAGGGCCAGCAGGATTGGCGTTCCAGACAATGAGACGAATGCTAGTCGCGATAGTCCGACGGTCGTCTCCGCAAGGTACAGCGGCCGCGGTTGGAGCGGACTGACGAGCACGAACTCGAGCGCCTGACTCTTCGGCAATTGCGTCAGCCGCCAGCCGACCAGCAGTGCCCCTTCGACGATGCCGGCGACGAGCAAGACCTGACCCGCGAAGGGTAACGCGGCTGGGTTCAGCAGGAGCGAACCTGCGATGACGGCGACGAGTGCGAGGTGGCTCCCGACTGCTATGCGGAACGCCTTCTGGCGGTTCGGCGCGGTCATGGCGAGCGTGAAGAACGGCGCGAGCATGGTGGGTCAGCGTCCGAACGCTCGCGAACCGGGCTGCTTGCTCGCCGGGGCCAGCACGGATTGCAGCGCGTGGACCATTGCCCCGCACGATGGCCAGCGCTGGACCGGCGCGATCGACAGCGCCCTGGCGATGACCAGTTGCTCGCCAGGCGACAGCATCGACAAGTCGGGCCGGCCGCGGACGTAGGTCGGAGTGAATCGGCCGGGCGTGTTCGTGTACGGGAAGCGGTTGCCGCGGAGGACGCAATAAGTGATCGCCAGAGCGTACTGGTCGGATCGCTCGCTCAGTTGGCCGCGGAAGATTTCTGGGCCGGCGAACGCGAGCGTGCCAGCACGGGCGTGGGATTCGAGCGGTCCCGTCATTGGTGCCGCCAGGCCGTAGTCGGCGAGCTTGACGGCATCACCGACGAGCAACAGGTTGCTCGGTTTGATGTCGCAGTGCTGGAACGCGACGGTGCGCGACTCGTAAGCGTGTCGCCGGCCATTGAGGAAGTCGAGTACGTCCGCGACCGGGGTCAAATAGTGTAAGGCGAACTCGGCTTCCATCCCAGTGCCGTACTCCCCAACATATGTGTCGAGAACGTCTTGCAGCGACCCGTCGGCAAGTTCCATGGCGATGACGATGTAGCCGGGCTGAAGCAAAACATCGTAGACGGGCAACAACCCAGGATGATCGAGCGACCGAAGTGCCTGGAGGGAGCGGACTTCCTTGGTCGCGGCCATCGAGTTCTTGCATTTCATGAACTTGAACGCGACCGGAGTGCCGTCGCGACGGCGGCCCTCCCAGACTTCGCCGTGGCCGCCGCGGCCTAACGGCAAGTGCAAGCAATAACCGGGGAAAGGCTCCATGCCGGGCTGTAGGTCGAACGCGAGACTCACGACGCCTCCGTGGTGTCGACTGGGTAGGGCACGACGGGCACGGCCACAGAGTGGGTTGTCGAACAACCCTAGCACACGGTGGGTCGGCGGGTCGTGCTGGTCGCGCGGAATATCGCCGTAGCACCGCCGGCGGTGAGTCGTTAGGATGGGAGAGATGTAGGGACGGCCTGTGGGCCGCTAGCGGAGGTCGAACGATGGGACAGACGTACATGACTACCCGCTTTGTCGCGGTCGCGGCCGCACTGGTGTTGGCGGCCGGCCTTGCCCGTGCCGACGACAACCCGCTACGCGATCAGGCGATGCGGCTCAACGACATCACAGGCGAGGACGCCATCAAGGCGAAGATCGTCGAGCTGTACAAGGACAAGGACGCGGCCAAGAAGCTGATCGCTGCGGCCGTCGAGTTGTCGAAGGACAAGGACAAGGAATCGCCGTTCAATTACAACGGCGCGTACATTCTTGCCCAACTATCCCAGGCGACCAAGAACTTCGACGCAAGTCTCGCCTTC
>CAZNSL010001034.1:0-649 GCA_964574975.1 uncultured Alcaligenaceae bacterium
GCTGTCATCGTCTTCCTGGCCAATGCAGTACTCCTGGTCCTGCAACTCGTTGCCGGTCGACTGCTCGCACCGTTCCTCGGCATGTCGCTGGAGACGTGGACGACCCTGATCGGCGTCTTCCTCGCCGGCATCAGCCTCGGCAACTGGCTCGGCGGCCGGCTGGCCGACCGTGCCGCCTCCGAGAAGACGCTCGCCGTCCTTCTCGCCTGTGGTGCCGCGGCGACGGTGTGGTGCCTGGCATTCACCTGGGGACTCGGCCGGAGTGAGGCACATACGGCGGTGCCGCTGGGCTGGCGCATCCCCGTACTGACGGCGGTTGCGTGCTTGCCGGTCAGCCTGGTTCTGAGCCTGATCACACCGGTGACGATTCGGTTGATGTTGCCCGACGTGACGCATACCGGCCGCATCGTCGGGCTGGTGTACGCACTGGGCACCCTCGGCAGCCTCGTCGGCAACTTCCTCTTCGGGTTCGCGTTACAGAACTACCTGACGACGACGACGACAGTTCTCGGCATCGCCGGCGCGCTTGTGGCGTTAGCCGTGGTGACGGCGCTGCTACGTGGCGAGCCGGGAGCATCAGCGACCGGAGCTTCCCCGCGCGGCGAGGCTCCGGTCGAAGAAGCGGTGCGACTCGCAGCGCACGATGGCG
>CAZNSL010001034.1:659-2395 GCA_964574975.1 uncultured Alcaligenaceae bacterium
CACCCCCCCCGCGGGGGGCTCCCGGGGGGGGGGGGCCGCGGGCGGCGCCCCCGCCGGGCCCGCCCGAACTGTCCCTCGGCGCGGCGTGTGCGACGGTGTTCTGCGCCAGCTTCTGCTCGATGGCCGCCGAGATCGGCGCGAGCCGGTTCCTCGCCCCGGTCATGGGCGTTTCGCTCTTCTCGTGGACCGCGATCATCGGAGTGGTGCTGGCCAGCATCTTCCTCGGCAACTTCTTCGGCGGCCGGTTGGCCGACAGCAACCCGACGCGCGAAGCCCTGGGCGGCCGGCTGTTCCTCTCCGGGCTGTTCACTATGCTGGTGCCGGTGGTCGGGGCCGTGGCCAACCGCCTGGAGTGGTTCGACGGGTGGGGCCTGATCGCGAGCATGGTCGGCCGCACGGCACTCCTGTTCGCAGTGCCGATGTTCTTCATGGCCACGGTGTCGCCGTTGGTGACGCGACTGGCCGTCGGCGACCTGGCCCACGCGGGCCGAGTGGCCGGCCGCATCTACGCCTGGAGCTGCGCTGGGGCACTCGCGGGGACGTTCGCGGCCGGGTACAAACTAGTCGCGTTCTTCGGCGTCAACGCCCTGTTCTTCGCGCTGGCGCTAGTGCTGATCGGGCTGGCGGTCGCGGCCGGCCGGCCGTGGCGGCGACCGGCCGAGTTGTTCGGCGCGAGCATCGTTGCAGGGGCGGCACTCATGGGCCTGTTCGTCCGGGCCAACCTCGCCGACTTGCGAGCCGGCAAGTTCAGCGAGATGACCTGGGAAAACAAGCTGCTCTCGCCATATGCCCTGGAGACGAACTACTACGCCATCGCCGTCTACTACAAGGAGTACCAGGGCCACGACTGCCGGGCGATGGCCCTGGATCACTTGGAACATTCCTACGTCAAAGGTGAAGCCGAATACGAGGAGGTCTCGGTCCAGAAGTTCGGGTCCAGGGAGCCGGTCAAGGAGTCGCGGGTCAAGTTGTGGGCGGCGGACGACCCGGAGGTGAAGGACCGCAATTGGCAGGCCGGCGACGAGAAGTTCCACGCCGACCCGACGTTCATGGGCTACGAGCACGAACAGGTCCAGGCCGAGTTCGCCCGACAAGCCGTGGCCCGCTCCCCCTCGGCAAAGCTCCTGGTGATCGGCGGTGGCGGCTACACGTTTCCGCGCTGGGCGGCGACGCAGGTGCCGGGCCTCCAGGTCGAGGTGTGCGAGATCGACCCCGGCGTGACCGAGGTCTGTCACCGCAAGCTCGGTCTGCCGCGCGACACGCCGATCGTCTCGCACCACATGGACGGCCGGCAGTTCGTGCAGGAGCGGGCCGCCAAGGGCACGTATTCCTTGATCGTTCAGGACGCGGTCAACGACCTATCGGTGCCGTACCACATCATGACCAAGGAATACAACGACGCCGTCGCCAAATTGCTCGACGACAAGGGCGTCTTCCTGTTGACGGTGATCGACCACTTCGGCCAGGGCCGGCTGTTGCGCTCGGCCGTGCGGACGTTGCAGGAAACGTTCCCGCACGTCGCCCTGATGGGATCGACCGTGTTGTGGAAGGACGACGCTCAGGCGGTGTTCGTGATCTACGCCTCGAAGGCGGCATTCGACCCCGACGAGATGGCTGCGGCCCTGGCGAAGGCGAAGGCGGACACGTCGGTGATCCACGTCATGCCGGCGGACGAACTGGCGGCCTACGTCGCCAACGCGGACCATCCGGCGGTGGTGCTGACGGACGCCTACGCG
>CAZNSL010001035.1:0-2390 GCA_964574975.1 uncultured Alcaligenaceae bacterium
CAGAAGAATTAATGAATGTCTTCGGTCTTCTCTGTGACCTCTGTGACTCTGTGGTGAGTTCTTCGATTCTTCGGAGGTCCGATGAGCGCTCCCCGATTGCCCCGGCCACGCGCTCGTTTGGGCCTCGGCGACTGGCTGGCCCACGCGCTCTGCCTCGGCTCGGCCCTGGCGCTGTTGGCCGTGGCCGCCGGACTCGTGGCCGTACTCGTCGATCGGTCGATGCCGTCGATTCGCGCCACCGGCCTGAGCTTCTTCACCACCGCGGAGTGGGACCCGAACGCCGTTGCCGCCAGCGACGATCCGCCCTTGGTGCTGGACATCCCCGGCCTCGACCTGCCTCCGCTCGCGCCCACAGCCTCCGACGTACCGCAACTCGGTTCGCTCGCCTTCCTGTACGGCACCGCCGCGTCGTCGCTGTTGGCGATGCTGCTGGCGGTGCCGCTCGGCGTCGGGACGGCCGCGTTCCTCTCTGAGGTCGCGTCGCCGCGCGTTCGCACGGTCGGGGCGACGCCCATCGTGCTCTTGGCCGCGGTGCCGAGCATCGTTTACGGTTTCTGGGGCTTGAAGGTGGTCGTGCCGCTGATCCAGCGAGCGTCGGAAGCGCTGACCGGCAACAGCACCAGCGGCCTCGGCCTACTGCCGGCCGGCGTCGTCCTGGGCATCATGATCCTGCCGTACGTCTGCGCGGTCAGCTACGACGTGTGCCGGGCGGTGCCGGCGTCGCAGCGCGAGGCGGCCCTGGCCCTCGGAGCGACGCGCTGGCAGACGATCTGGACGGTCGTGTTGGCCAACGCCCGACCGGGCATCGTTGCCGCGTGCGTCCTGGCCCTGGGGCGGGCGCTCGGCGAGACGATGGCCGTTACCATGCTGATCGGCAACAACGCCGTCATCAGCCTGTCGCCGTTCGCCAGCGCCGCGACCATCGCCAGCGTCATCGCCAACGAGTTGCCCAACGCGCTCAACCCGCTGCACGCCGCCGCGCTCGTCGAACTGGCGCTCGTGCTGTTCGTCGGCACGCTGGCCCTCAACGCGACCGCGGCGTGGCTCCTGGGTCGCAAGCCGGCTGGCCGCCGCAGTTGGATCGCCAACGCGCTGTCGCATCTGACGCTGCCGATGCGAGGGTTGGCGACCGAGGCCGTCGGCGGCGAACGCGCCGCCGGCGCGCGGGCGCGGGTCGTCAACCGCGCAATGCACGCCGTTCTGGTCGGGTGCCTACTGCTGTCGGTCGTACCGCTGTTCTCGATCCTCGGCGAGGTGACGGTCCGCGGGGCGGCGGCCCTCGACTGGGAGTTGTTCGCGCGGGAGCCGAAGCCGATCTTCGAGGTCGGCGGCGGCATCGGCCACGCGATGCTCGGCAGCCTGATGCTGGTGACGGTGGCGGCGCTGTTCGCCGTGCCGGTCGGCATCCTGACGGCGGTGTACCTGGCGGAGTACCGCACCGGCCGGTTCGGCAGCCTGGTGCGGTTCACGGCCGACGCCCTCAACGGCGTGCCGTCGATCGTGATCGGCATCTTCGCCTACGTCGTGGTCGTGCAGTACTCGCAGGCGGCGTTCGGCCTGGAGCGGTCGCACTTCCACGGTTGGGCCGGGGCGTTCGCCCTGGGGGTGATCGTGCTACCGGTGGTGGTGCGAGCGTCGGAGGAGTCGCTGCGGCTGGTGCCGACGCATTTGCGGCACGGTAGCCACGCGCTCGGCGCGACGCACTGGCAGACGACGGTGCGCGTGGTGCTGCCGGCGGCGCTTCCGGGCATCCTGACGGGCACGATCCTGAGCGTGGCCCGCGTCTTCGGCGAGACCGCGCCGCTGCTCCTGACGGCCGGCACGTATCGCTACTGGCCGACGGGGCTGGACAACTACGTGCCGTCGCTGCCGTACGTGGTGTACGACTACATCCAGAGCACGGACCCGAACCAGGTGCGGCAGGCGTGGGGTGGGGCGTTCGTCTTGCTGGCGGTGGTGCTGGCGATGATCCTCGGCGGTCGGGCGTTCGCGGCCCGCCACCGCGTCATGCGCGGGTTCGATTGAGCGGCGCGCCACGGTTTCGAGGCTATCGACCACTGGCCCGGGGACGCTAGTCGGCATATGGTGTACCTGCGGTCGCGGGCCGTGGGAGCGGCAACCGCGGGCGCGTTCGACTCGTTCGTCATCATTCGCGGTCGGCCATGCGACATCTTTCCGGCAATCCGGTGCGTCGGGGCGCAGCCTTGCGCGGCGCGGTCGTGACCGCGCTGCTGGCCGCCGTTGGCTGCGGTGGTGGCGGTACGCCCGTTGCACCCGCGTCGGCCGGGGCCGAGGCCCTCGCCATCTACGATGCGAACAAGGACGGCACCCTCGACGCCAAGGAACTCGAAGCCTGTCCCGCCCTGCATTCGTTGGCCGCGAAGCTCAAG
>CAZNSL010001036.1:0-2382 GCA_964574975.1 uncultured Alcaligenaceae bacterium
CCGCCCCCCCCCGGGGCGCGCCCCCCCCCCGGCCCCCCCCCCCCCGGGCTCGCCGTGCGTCAGCGCCGCATGTCCTGAGGCCACTGGTTGGTGACGGTCGGTGGCCGCGGGCTGTTGACCGCCTCGTGGATCAGCGACTCGGCCCGGTAGCCGCCGCGCAACTTATCGACGAGCGCGATCAGCCCGAAGATCACGAACAGGACGGCCGGCATCACGGCGATCCGCGTCAGGACGAACGACGCGCCCGCGATCTCGGCGTCGGCGACGGCCTTGCCCTCCGGCGACCCCTTCTCGAGCGCCCCGACGGCCGTCGGGTTCAGCTTCTTGCCGCCAGCCGGGTATAGAAACTCCGTCGCCTGTGGCGGCAGCCGCGGCACCGTGCCTTCGATCACCAGCGGCACTGCGGCTCCTTCCTTCGGCGTCACCGTCTTGTCGCGTAGCTCGGCTGGCAGCTTGGCCACCGAGGCCGAGTCGTACACCTTGCCGATCTGCGTCGTCGCCTGCGAGATTGCCAGGTTGCCGATACAGCCGATCAGGCCGATCGCCAGCGCGCCGCCCTTCGGGAAGCGCTCGGCCGTCACGCCCAGCATTGTCGGCCAGTAGTAGGTGATGCCCAGGCCGAACACCGTCGCCGCGGCGAACGCTGCGACCGGCGAATTGGCCACGCTCAGGCCCATTAGGCCCGCCCCGGCCAGGGCCGAGCAGATGAACAGCATGCCGACCGGCGAGAACTTGTGCGCGATCGGCCCGGCGAAGAACCGCAGCACGAACATCAGGAAACTGGTGTAGACGAAAATCACCGTGCCCGAGATGCCGGTCGGGTTGTCCGGCGACGTGGTCGTTCGCCGCAGGATCGACTCCATGAACGTATTGGTGCCCAGTTCCGTCGACGCGGTCAGGAGCATGCAGAACGCCCAGACGATGAACAGCGGCCGGAGCAGTTGCAGGAACATGGCCCCGGTCGAGACGTTCGCTTGCACCCGCTCCGTCTGCGGGAAGCGCTGGCCGACCGACAGCAGGCCGTAGAGCAGCCACGGCACCGCGGCGCAGCCGAACTTCACCTTCCACGCCGGAATCGCCGGCACGTACCCCGCGACGCCGAGCTTGGCCGGGTCGAGCGTGTACCCGAAGAACTCGGCCGCCCGCCCGTAGAGCGGGTTGACGAAGAACTGCGCGAGCAGGCCGGCGATGATCAGCCCGCCCGGCCACCAGGCGTGCAGCACGTTGAGCTTGTGCGTCTTCTCGTCCGGATAAAGCGTCGCGGCCAGCGGGTTAATGGCGATCTCGACCAGGCCGTTACCCGAGCCGATCAGGAACGCCGACAGCCAGAGCGTCCAGAAAGCCGGGTTCGCCGGAGCGTCCGGCAAGAGCGTGTAATTGAACTTGCCCAGCATCCACGCCGACGCGGCTGAGAGGTTATCCGCTAGCGACTGGCTGAACCCCTGAGCGACGACGTTCTCGGCGAAAATGGTGCCGGTGAAGCCGAGTAGGTGGCAGACCCAGGCCAGGGCCAGCACCTTGCCCATGCCGAGGAAGTCGCACAGGAACGAGAAGACCAGCATCGCGCAGGCCATGCCGAAGAAGTGGCCGCCCATCAGCGAGCCGATCAACTCCTGCGTCAGTTGAAAGTACGTGCGCATCTCGTCGCCGGAGTCCTGCCGCATCTGGAACGAGAACGCCGACGTGATCAGGGCCAGGCAGCTCGCCACGAACAGCCGCCGCGGGTTGTACGACATTACGAAGTCTCGCTCGAGTCACGGGCACGGTGGGAGGCACACGGAATACCCGCTGTCGTACCGGCCGGGGTGGCGGAAGTCAAACGTCGGCGGGGAATTTCGACCCATCAGGCGAGTGCGTACGCCCACGCCACGGCGGCGTGAGCCGCGGCTACGAGCCAGACGGCAGCTTTGGCGGCCAGTGCGCGCCTGTTGCGGCCGGGAAACGCCGCGCCCAGCCCGGCGGCGTGCAGCGGTATCCAATTGGCCTCGCCGGTGAGGAACACCGGCGTCTTCGCGGTGACACCGCCGGCGCGCACCAACGCCCGCAGGGCGTCGGCGCTGACCGGACCGGTCTGCCGCCCGTCGCGATCGAGGTAGTACCACTCGAGCGCCGCGCCCGGCTGCCCCTCGCCCACGAACGCAAGCGGCGGGTCGTCGGTTTCGGCGGTCTCGCCAGCAAGTTCGGGGAAAGCACTGGCCGACCGCCAGGTGCGCTGTCCGTCGGCCGAGACCTCGTGCAGCACCGTGAACTGGCCGCGCCGCCGCTGTTCGCGCAACGCCGCCGGGTCGAACGGGCCGAGGACGTTGCCCCGGAAGCGGGTGTAGTAGCTCGCCATTGTCCGGTCCCCCGCACATAGTTCTCGTTCCCAGGCTCCGCCTGGGA
>CAZNSL010001037.1:0-2381 GCA_964574975.1 uncultured Alcaligenaceae bacterium
ACACCGCGGCAGAAGTAACCCGTATGCGACGCCGGGTAGCCGTAGAACGGGTGGCCCGGTCGGCCGTCGAGGATCGTCACCCCCGCGTGCTGCAACCCGCCGCCGGGGAAGACGAGTTTTGCGCCGACCGCGCCGACCATCGGCTGTTGCGAGTACTCCAAGAGTGCTTCGAGCCAATCGGGAGTCGCAACCTCGGTGTCGTCGTTGAGGAACAGCAGGTGGTCGCCGGTCGCTTGACGTGCAGCGAGGTTGTTCACCCGCGACCAGTTGAACGCTTCGTCGTACGTCACCCGGCGTACGTCCCAATCGGTGAGGCGGCGCTCGACCTCCGGCGGCATCGTGTTGCGATCGACCACGATGACTTCAAATCGGCGAAAACTCGTCTGTCGAACGATGCTGCCGATGCACGTCTCCAACATCGACTCGCCGCCCTTTGGATCCGGCCGACACAGGCTCGGTACGATGATGCTGACAGTAGGCGTGCCAACGACATCGAAGCGGACGAAGTTCAGTCCTGCCGCCGGACCAATTTCGACGCGCCCTGCCCGGTCGGTTCGGCGCAGATGTTCGGCGAGTGCGCGCTGGGCGGCGGCGTGCGCCTCCGGCTTGGCGGCTGCGCTCGTCGCCGTCGAGCCGGGGACCAACCGCCAGTGGTACAGCACGTCCGGTACGTGGACGATACGGTCGGTGCGTTCGGTCAGCCGCAGCACGAGGTCGTAGTCCTGGGCACCGTCGAATTCCGTTCGCAAGCCGCCGAGATCGCGCACCAGGGCGGTGCGGTAGACGCCGAGGTGGCAGGTGTACATGCAACCGAGGAAAAACGTCGGCGACCAGTCGGGCTTGAAGAACGGTGCTCGACGCACGCCGTCGGGCTGCATCTTGTCCTCGTCGCTGTAGAACATGTCGGCCGATGGGTGGACTTCGACCGCCCTGGCCACCGTATACAGAGCGTGTTCGGCGAGTTCGTCATCGTGGTCGAGCAGGGCGACGTAGTCGCCAGTCGCCAGGGCAAGCGCGGCGTTGGTCGCCGCGGCGATGCCACCGTGCCGGCCTGGTTGAGCGAGTTTGATACGGTCGTCGGTCGCAGCATACTGTTCGAGCATCGCGCGCACGTGCAGGTCCGGCGAACCGTCGTCGGCGACGCACAATTCCCAGTGCGGGTACGTTTGGCGCAGGACCGACTCGATGGCCGAGCGTAGGTAATGCTCCGGCGTGTTGTACGTCGGCATCAGCACGGAGATCGTGGGCAAGTTCTCGGTCTCGAGTGCCCACGCCTTCTGGTCGGCGCGGTCTGCGTCGGTCAGCGCACGTTTGGCCATCCACTGCTCGTACGCCTTGTCCGGTTCGTAGAACCCGTGGCGCGTGCAGCGCGGGTCATCCAGGCCGAGTCGCCACTTGCTGGCCGCTTCTCCCCACTGGCCGCGCAGCAACATCGTTATGCCGCGGGTCAGCACCGGACCGGTGTTGCGGTAGGCGCGCAGCAGTCGTAGCTTTCGTCGCAACGCATCAACGGCGGCGATCGGGCCGGGACGCGGCGAGACATCGAGGCGGTGCAAATGGAAGCGTCCCGTACCTTCGAGGGGGTCGATTCGCAGCGCTCGCGTGGGCCGGTCCAGGCGCACGAAGAACTCCTCGTCGCTGTCGCCGGCCGGGACTGGGAAGCACGCGACCGGGTCGGACTGAAACGTGCCCCGCTCCTCTGCGTAGAACCGCATCTCCCCGCGTCCTTCCGAGTGCAGGACGATTCGGACGCGCACCCAGCCAGCAGGCAGGCAGCAGGCGATGACGAATTGCGGGTCGTCTTCGACGGCGCGCCAGCCGCCATCGGATGTCGGCAGCAGGCCGGCCCAGGGGTGCAGGTCGCCGGCCGTGAACCCGCGTGGACGCAACAGCCTGCGGAGCCAACGCAGCGGCGCGAGCAGACGCCACGACAGGGACCGTTCCAGCGACTCGATGTGTGAATGCAGGACGGTAAAGCGTAATTCCTGCTCGCGCAGACCGATCTCCTGCTGGCGGATCACGGCTTCGAGCGTCGCCGGCAAGGCGCGCAGGAGAGCCTCGCGGGCAGTCAGTGCGTTGCCCGCGGTTTCCGCGAGATGAACGAGCGACGCGGCGAGGTCGCTCGCGCCGAACGATGGGAATTCCTCGGCCGGGGCGTGAACATCGTGGAGGGCGGCGGTGGCGTCGAATGACTTGGCGCAGACGTAAACCTTGCGGTAGTGCGCCGCCGACCCGTTGGCCGGCCGGGCCTGGAATGCCGCGACGAGCGTTCGGCGAACGTCCTCAGATGGCGTCTGCGCTAGCACGCTCTCGGTGAGCAGGATCGACGCCAGCCACAGGTCGAGCGGCGCGTTCGAGATGACGGCGTGCGGCACGTCGAG
>CAZNSL010001038.1:0-2381 GCA_964574975.1 uncultured Alcaligenaceae bacterium
TTTCGCATATTGACGAATATTGAACACATACACAACACAAAGATATAGATCGATCCGTCTGCTTTGTCTACAATCTGAAAAAATCTGCGAAATCTGCGAATCACTCCTGCATTCTCACGCACACCGTCTTCGCCTCGGTGAAGAATCGCAGGGCCTCGTAGCCGCCTTCGCGGCCGACGCCGCTATGCTTCACGCCGCCGAACGGCACTCGTAGATCGCGCAAGAGCCACGCGTTCACCCACACCGTGCCGGCGTGCAACCGTTCCGCGACGCGGTGGGCCCGCGCCCCGTCGCGCGTCCACACCGAGGCAGACAGCCCATACGGCGTGCCGTTCGCCCACGTCACCGCGTCAGCTTCGGTGCGGAACGGCGTCACCGTGACCACCGGGCCGAAGATTTCTTCCTGGTTGACCCGACAGTCTGGCGGCAGGCCGGTGATGACTGTCGGCTGCACGAACCGGCCGTCGCGGCAGCGTTCGTTCGGTGGCTCGGCGGCGTCGCCGCCGCACAGCACCGTGCCGCCTTCTTCGCGGGCCAACCGCAGGTAGCCCATCACCTTGTCGAAATGCGCCGCCGAGATGACGGCTCCCTGGTCCGTGGTAGCGTCCAGTGGGTCGCCGACCTTGAGCGCCTTCGCCGCGGCGACGAAGCGACCCACGAATTCCGAGAACAACGACTCCTCGACGAAGATTCGCGAACCGCACAGGCAGATTTGCCCCTGGTTCTCGAACGCCGAGCGGACCAACGTCGGGAGGGCCGCGTCGAGATCGGTGTCGGCGAAGACGACGGTCGGGTTCTTGCCGCCAAGTTCGAGGGCCAGCTTCTTGAACATCGGCGCGGCCGTCGCGGCAATGGCGGCCCCCGTCCTGGTGCCGCCGGTGAACGAGATCGTCGGCACGTCCGGGTGCGCGACCAGGGCGGCCCCGGCTTTCGCGCCGGTGCCGTGGACGACGTTGAACACGCCCGGCGGCAGGCCGGCGTCGGCACACAGCGCGGTGAGCATGTGGGCCGTCATCGGCGTCAACTCCGACGGTTTGGCGACGGCCGTGTTGCCGGTGGCGAGCGCCGGCGCGACCTTCCAGGAGAACAGGTACAGCGGCAGGTTCCACGGCGCGATGAGGCCGGCGACGCCGCGCGGCTGGCGGAGCGTGTAGTTGAGGGCAAGACCGTCGGTGCGGTACGCCTCGGTGTGGGCGTGCAGGATGGCAGTGGCGAAGAAGCGGAAGTTGGCCGCCGCCCGTGGGATGTCCACGGCCTTGGCCAGCTTGAGCGGCTTGCCCGTGTCGGCACTCTCGGCCTCGGCCAGCGCGTCGCGGGCGGCGGCGATGCGGTCGGCGACGGCGAGCAACAGCCGCGAGCGCTCGGCCGCCGGCGTGACCGCCCACGCGGGGAAGGCCGCGACGGCCGCGGCCACGGCGGCGTCCACGTCGCGCGAATCGCCGTTGGCAACGCGGGCGATGACGTGGCCGGTGGCCGGCTCGGTCTTGTCGAGGTACTGCCCGCCGGCGGGCGGGGCGTCGCGGCCGGCGATGAAGTGCGGTATGGGGTGCATGTCGCCGTCCGTTATACGGCCCGGCCAGCCCGGAGCGCAAGCGACGGGTTGAAGTTCCCGTCGCTTGCGCTCCGGGCTGGTGAGTCAGGTCGCGCTGCCGACGGCAGCCTCCAGCCCGCGGGCCACTTCGTCGGTGGCCGTCGGCCGTACGGCCCGCGCGACCTCCTTGCCGTCGCGCAGGAAGACGAACGTTGGCCAGAGTTTGACCTGGAACGACCGGCCGAGCGGTTTGCCCTTGCCGTCGCCGACCTTGACGTGCTTGACGCCGGGGTGGTCGGCGAGGACCGCGGCGATGGCCGGCT
Organism: uncultured Alcaligenaceae bacterium; assembly: GCA_964574975.1. GTDB lineage: Bacteria > Planctomycetota > Planctomycetia > Gemmatales > Gemmataceae > JAXMAS01. The sequence continues at coordinate 1,855 of CAZNSL010001038.1, forward strand.
GCGCAGCCTGGCAGTGCGGGCACCAGTCGGCTCCGAACTCCAGCACGGCAACGCCGGGCCAGCCGTCCACGTCGGCACGGGCGGGTTCGGGCTTGTCGTAGGTCTTGTCCATGTTTGCGCCCTTTCTCCTCTGTCATTGTACCCAAACCTCCGGTTAGCCGCGATGAACCGGAAAATTCTTGGTGCGTTCTGCGCGCGGATTCCGCATAATGCTGCGACGCCCCGGAGGTGCCCGCCGTGACTGACGAATCAATCTTCGCCGCCGCCCGTCAGATCGCCGACCCCGCCGAACGGGCCGCGTACCTCGACCGCGTCTGCACCGGCAACGCCGACCTGCGCCGCGAGGTCGAGGCGCTGATCGCCGCCGACCGCCGCACCGGCGACGTCCTCGCCGCCCCGGCCGCGGTCGGCCCCGGCACGCCGGGCTGGCAGCGCACGCCGCCCGCCCCACCCGACCGCGGCGGCTCCCCCGGCACCGTCATCGCCGGCCGCTACAAGCTGCTCCAGCCGATCGGCGGGGGCGGCAT
>CAZNSL010001039.1:0-2369 GCA_964574975.1 uncultured Alcaligenaceae bacterium
GGGGCGGCATAACGAACGATGAAGGCGCATCGATCGTCGGCACGACGACAGCGGCGATCTCGGTCAGTGGCGCCGGGGCTCAGCTCAAAGGCGGCATTACGAACGATGGCTTAATCCAGGGCCAAGGTTCGGCCAACGGCATTCAGCTGACGAACGGCACGATTGCGGGCGGCATCACGAACAACGAAGGCGCGATCATCGAAGTCACCGGCGTGACGAACACCGCGATCCTGATCAGCGGCGCGACGTTCAACGGCAACATAACGAACTCGGGCCAAATCTTGGGCGAAGCGACATCGTCCTTAGGCATCGTGCTGACTGGCGCGACCGCCTTCACCGGCAACATCGTGAACAACGCGTCGGGCATCGTCAGTGCCGATAGCTCGGCCGTTGTTGTCGGCGGAGCCTCCTTCACGGGCAACGTCAGCAACGCCGGTCGAATCACGTCCGCAAATGGCAACGGCGTGACCGTCAACGGAACGGCGTTCACGGGCAACGTGGTCAACAACGGTACGATCTCGGGCAGCCTCGCAACCGGCGTCTTTGTGAACGCCGGCACCTTCACAGGCGACGTCACGAACTCGGGCCGCATCAGCGGCGGGTTCAACGGCATCGGCGTCGCCGGGCCGTTGACGGGCACGATCGTCAACAACGCGAACGGCGTCGTTACGGGCGTGACCAACGGCATCCAAGTCACGGGATCGGTCAGCGGCGGCGTCACAAACGCGGGCACAATCACCGGCGGCACGGTTGGTATCGACGTGGCGGGCGGCGCGACCGCGATCACCCAGACGGCAGGTCTGATCCGCGGCGGCTCGGGCACGATCGTCGCAACCGCGCTGGATCTTACCAACGGCGCTGTCGACACGTTCAACGGCGACGGCGGCACCCTCGACGGCAACGTGACCGGCGACGGCGACGACTTCATCATGCACCCCTCGACCGGCGCGTTCTCCTACCTGCGCGGCACGGCGACCGGCCTCGATCAGTTCGATATGCAAGGCACGGGCGAAGCGGTCCTGGGCGGCGCGCTGCGCGGTTCGACCGGCGCAGGCGTGACCGTCAACGCAGCAAGCATGACCGTCGGCGGCACCGGCCGCGTCTATCTCGACGACGACACGATCGTGAACCTGACCGGCAACTACACGCAGACCGCTGGCACGCTCGAGTTCCAGCTGACGTCGGACACCACGCCCGGCACCTACGGCGTGATCAATGTCGGCGGCACCGCGAACCTCGGCGGCAACATCGCGGCCTATATTCAAGGAGACACGTTTGCTTCGGTCGGCGGCAACACGTTCACCTACCAGAACGTGATCGTCGGTACGACGGCGGGCACCTTCACGAACGCAGGCACGATCGAAACGAACTCGATCTTCTTCACCGGCTCGGCGCTGGTGAACGCCGGCGACGTGGACATCATTCTGAACCGCCAAGGCTTCAGCACGGCGCTTGCCTTGACGAGCCTGTCGCAAAACCAAATCACGGTCGGCAACACGCTGGAAGGCATCTACAACGCCGGCGGCTACAGCGCCGACTTCACGGATCTGTTCAACTACCTGCTCAGCATTCCCGCAGGCTCGGAAGAAGAAGTCGCGCGCGTCTACGACGACCTCTCCGGCTCCGAACACGCGAGCCTGCAAGATGTCGGCCTGCGCGTAACCCAAGGCTTCACCGACGCTGTCGGCGCTCGTCTCGACGATCTGCGCGGCTCGGCCGGCGGTTCGAGCATGGCTGCGGTGGCGCTGCGCCGCTACGCCGACGCGACGCCACCGGCCGTCGCCAGCGACGCGCCACCGCGTCCGGGCGGGATGCGCGGCAGCATGTCGATCTGGGGCCGCGGCTACGGCGCCTGGTCGGAGAGCGACGGCGATGCCGAAGCGGCGGGCTACAATCAAGACACCGGCGGCTTCGCGGGCGGCCTCGACTTCGCGGTCGACACCCGTTGGAACGTAGGTGGCGCGATCGGCTGGTCGTCGACCGACGTCGAGTTCGACACGCTGCGCGACAGCGGCGACGTCGATACGTTCCAGTTCGCGGGCTACGGCTCGTACGCCGGTCAAAGCTGGTACGCCGACGCCAGCATCGGCATCGGCTTCCACGACATCGCCTCGACGCGTCTGATCGACGTGACGCCGAGCTCGCTGGCGGTCGCAACCGCCAACTACGACGCCAACGCGTTCGGCGTGCGCACGGAAGTGGGCATGATCTACGACAGCGGCCGCATCGACTTCACGCCGTTCTTAGGGCTCGCCTACGCGTCGACGTCGACCGACGGCTTTGTGGAATCGGGCGCCGGGGCGTTTAGCTTGCTCGTCGCCGAGTCCGACGCCGACAGCCTGACATCGACGTTGGGTCTGCGCCTCTCC
>CAZNSL010001040.1:0-2368 GCA_964574975.1 uncultured Alcaligenaceae bacterium
GACCTGAAGGCCCGCGGCCTGCTGGACGACACGCTGGTGATCTGGGGCGGCGAGTTCGGCCGCACGCCGACCGGCGAGGGCACCGACGGTCGGGAGCACCACCCGTTCGGCTTCACGATGTGGCTGGCCGGCGGCGGTGCGAAGCGCGGCTGCGTCCACGGCGCGACCGACGAGTTCGGCTGGAACGCGGTGGAGGGCAAGGTCCACGTCCACGACCTGCACGCGACGGTCCTGCACCTGATGGGCCTGGACCACGAGCGGCTGACGTTCCGCCACGCCGGCCGCGACTACCGGCTGACCGACGTGAGCGGGCGCGTGGTGCGCGAGGCGATCGCGTGACGGGTTGCAGTGGTCGGGCGATTCCGTCAGAATGTCACAGGTCGACGCCCGACGGGAGGTGAGCGATGAGCCGTGCGCTGATGGTCGAACTGAGCGATGAGGCATTCGCCGCGCTGCAACAGCGCGCCCGTTCGTCCGGCGCGCCGCCCGAACGGGTGGCCGCTGCCGACCTCGAACGGCAGTACGGTAAGCCCGCCCGGCCGTCCGACCGACCCAAAGTTCCTGGCGCGTTCCGAAGGCACTTTGGGACGGGTCATAGCGGGGCACCGATCGCGTCCGACAACGAGGCCCTCGACGCCGCGCTGGCGCGCGAGTACGCCGACAATCACGAGGACGGTTGATGCTGCTCGACACGTCCGGCCTGTACTGCTTGTACGAGGATGCCGAGCCGTTGCACGCAAAGGCCGTCGCGGCCTACGACGAGGTGCAGGCCGGGTTGACGCACTCCTACGTCCTGTCCGAGTTCGTCGCTCTGGCTCACGCCCGTGGTTCCGACCGCCCGTCGGCCCTGACGTTCATGACGGGCATGGTCGAGGACCCTGATGTCGAAGTCATTTGGGTCGCTAAAGACCTTCACGACGCAGCAGTAGAGTTGTTGACGAAGCGCGAGGACAAGTCGTACTCCTTGTGCGACGCCGTCAGCTTCGTGCTGATGCACGAGCGCGGCCTGACGGATGCCCTGACGACCGACCGCCATTTCGAGCAAGAAGGCTTCCGGCGACTGCTGAAGTGAGCCTCCGATGGCCCGGCCGCTACTTGACGCCCTCCCGTTCATCAGTTACGACTTATAATTGGGTCGCGGTATGCGCTCCGATCTTGATTCATCTCGCCCCCGAGGGTGCCGGTCATGCCACTTCATCTCAGGCGACGGCGGTCGGGCTTTACGCTCATCGAGCTGCTCATCGTCATGGGGATCATCGCGTTGTTGATCGGCCTGCTGCTGCCGGCCGTGGCGAAGGTACGCGAGTCGGCGTACCGCGCGCAGTGCACCAACAACCTCAGCCAACTCGGCAAGGCGTTCGTCGGCTACCAGACGACCGCCGGCTCCCTGCCGCCGAGTACGCTGTACTTCGGCAACGGACCTTACACCGGTGGCTTCGCCACCTGGGCCGTCCTCATCCTGCCGCACATCGACCAGGACAACGTCTTCCGCCAATGGAACACGTCGTTACGCTATCACCACCGCCTAAACGACGGCGGCCGAGCGGTCGCTATTCCCATGATGTTCTGTCCGACCCGCCGCAACACGCCGAGTACTTTTTCCCAGTTTCCTGCCGACAAATTAAGCACCCCCTCAGAGCAGCACAAGGCCGGTGCGCTGTCCGACTATGTCGTCTGTGACGGGAACCAGTTCAACCTACCCGCCACCGGTGACGGCGGCGGTGCGATCGTGGCCGCAGTGGATCAAACCTTCATTTTAGGAGATCAAAACGGCAACCCGGGCATTGCGCCGTGTCCACCCATGAACGGCAACGCGGTCCTCACTAAGTGGAAGAGTGCCACCAAGCTCTCCTCAATCTCCCGCGGCGCGAGCAACACATTGATGATCGGCGAGAAGCACATCCGCCAGGACTATGCGGAAGGGCAAGGGCCGTACATCGACAGCTCGGTGTTCAACGGGTCGCGGCAAGGGCCGAATGTCAGTGCCGGAGCGTGGTCGAAGATGGTGGGCAGCGGCGTCGGCCTGCAAAAGGATCCACTTTACGGTACACGCCCAGGGGAAATTGGTTGGGAGCGCATGTTCGGCAGCGCCCACCTAACCGGCGTCAACTTCGCCTTTGCCGACGGCAGCGTCCGCAACGTGCCGTTCTCGACGGACCCCGTCCTGCTCGATCAGTTGGCTCGCCGTGCCCTTGGGCCAACCGAGCGACCCGCGACGCCGGACTTCTGATCGCGCCGGTCGTCTCGTAATCGTCGTGTGGGGTGGGACGAGCTTGGCGAGTCCCACCCTACTACGGCGTCCCGTCTGACTGGTTGGGTGCCATGCTTGCCGCTTTGGGCAAGCATGTCTTCGCGCCGACCCATGCTT
>CAZNSL010001041.1:0-2368 GCA_964574975.1 uncultured Alcaligenaceae bacterium
CCCACGGCCGCGATAACTTCGCATCGCGGAGGTACGGCTTGAACTGCGCGTGTCCGTCGCCGTTGGCGTGTCCGTTGGCGGTCCCGTTCGCGCTGCCGTTTTGGATCGCCGCCGGGCGCTGGATCGTCAGCTTCGGCAACTCGGACGCCTTCGGCACGGCCCACGGCTCCGCGCCGTTGGCCAGGTAGCCATCAGTGAGCAGAAACACCGGCGTCATGTATTGCGTGGCGAGGCGGACGGCCTCGAACGCCATCGAAAAGCAGTCGGACGGCGACGCCGCGGCCAGGACCGCCACGGGCGACTCGCCGTTGCGCCCATAGAGGGCTTGCAGCAGGTCAGCCTGCTCCGTTTTGGTTGGCAGGCCGGTGCTGGGGCCGCCGCGCTGCACGTCGACGATGACGGCCGGCAACTCGGTCATGACGGCGAGGTTGATCGCCTCACTCTTCAGACAGACGCCGGGGCCGCTGGTGGCGGTGATGCCGAGCGCCCCGCCGAACGACGCGCCGATGGCCGCGCCGATCGCGGCGATCTCGTCCTCGGCCTGCACGGCTTTGACGTTGAAGCGGCGCAGCTCCGACAGCGTGTGCAAGATGTCGGAGGCCGGCGTGATCGGGTAGCTGGAATACACGAGGTCCAGCCCGGCCAACTCGCAGGCGGCGACCAGACCGTAGGCGGTCGCCTCGTTGCCGGTGATCTTGCGGTAGGTACCCGGCGGCAGCTTGGCCTTCGGCACGCGGTAGTGGACCGGCAGCAGTTCCGTCGTCTCGCCGTAGTTGTAGCCGGCGTCGAGCGTGCGGATGTTGGCCTCCAGCACGTCGGGCTTCTTGCCGAACTTCGACTGGAGCCACTTCTTGGTCGGCTCCAGCGACCGTTCGTATAGCCAGTAGACGAGGCCGAGGGCGAAGAAGTTCTTGCAGCGGTCGGCGTCGCGGGTGCCCAGGTGCAGCGGAGCGACGGCCTCGCGGTTGAGCTTGGTAACCGGCACGCGGACGACGCGGTACTTGCCGAGCGAGCCGTCGTCGAGTGGGTTCGTCGCGTAGCCGGCCTTGCTCAAGTCGCTGGCACCGAACGTGTCGGTGTTGACGATCAGGATGCCGCCGGTCTGAAGGTCGGCGACGTTGGTCTTGAGGGCGGCGGGGTTCATGGCGACCAGGCAATCGAGCGAGTCGCCGGGAGTGAAGATATCGTTGGACGAGAAATGGACCTGGAAGCCAGAGACGCCGGCGAGCGTGCCGACCGGAGCGCGGATTTCGGCGGGAAAGTCGGGCAGCGTGGAAACGTCGTTACCGAGGGCGGCGGAGGAGTTGGTGAACTGCGTCCCGGCGAGTTGCATGCCATCGCCGGAGTCGCCGGCGAAGCGGATGGTGACGGATTCGAGCTCCTGGACCGAATGGGCGACAGGGCCGGCGTCGGGGGGACGTGCTCCTCCCGGAGAACTCAGAACGGACATTGGCTTCCTCGTGGTGTTAACAACTGGACCCGTTGGTATTCTACTCCGAAGTCGCGGTGCTTGAAGCCGCGGCGGCTTTTTCTTGCGGCTGCTGCACGTCGTGCCGGGGTTGCAGCACCCTCACCACGATTGCGCCGATCGCTCGGTCATTCTCAAAACAGTGCCCCTCTGGCGGCACTGGGGGCGGGTCGGGTACAATGGCCGCGACATCCCGACCCGCGCCCGTCCCGGAGTGCCGCCATGCCCGCACCGGACCCGGCCGCCGACCGCAACATGCTGTTCGGCATCCTCGCCCTGCAACTCGACTTCGTCGGCCGCGATGGCCTCGTCGCCGCCATGAACGCTTGGCTGATCGACAAGGCCAAACCGCTCGGCGACATCCTCCGCGACCAGGGGCATCTGTCGGCCGGTCGGCTCGAACTGCTCTCGGCCCTGGTCGCCGAGCACCTCGGCCAACACGGCGGCGACCCGCGACAGAGCCTCGCCGCGATCGCGCCGCTCGACGCGCCGGATCGGGCGGCCCTGACCGCCGCCGGCGCGGCCGATCTGACCGACAGTATCTACGCCGTCGGCTCCGCCCACGTCGCCCGGCCGCGCACCATCGACTTCGTCCGGCCGGCCGGACGCTACGAAATCCTGCGCCCGCACGCCAAGGGTGGGCTGGGTGAGGTGTTCGTCGCCGAGGACACCGAATTGCACCGCGAGGTCGCACTCAAAGAGATTCAACCGCATTTCGCCGACGACCCGGATCGCCGCGCCCGCTTCGTGCTGGAGGCCGAAATCACCGGCGGCCTGGAACACCCCGGCGTCGTGCCCGTCTACGGCCTGGGCAGTTACCCCGACGGTCGGCCGTACTACGCCATGCGCTTCGTCCGCGGCGACGACCTTCAGCAAGCGATCCGGCGCTTCCACGGCGTG
>CAZNSL010001042.1:0-2366 GCA_964574975.1 uncultured Alcaligenaceae bacterium
ACGTGCGCGGCTCGATCGTGGCGCTGACGAACGGCGGCGGCGTGGTGCAGACGCGCACCAGCTTCGACGGATTCGGCCAGCGCACGGACATTAGCGGGGCGTCGTTCGCGGACGGCTACGGCTACACGGCTCTCATGATTGACGCGGTGGTGGGGCTGGCCTACGCGCGGGCGCGGTGGTACGACCCGGCGACGGGCCGGTGGATCACCGAGGACCCGATCGGCTTCGCGGCGGGCGACTACAACCTCAGCCGCTACACAGGCAATAGCCCGACCAACTTCACCGACCCCAGCGGGCTGCAACCGCCCAACCCCGCCGCGCAAGCTGCCTACGACCGGCAGAACGCCATCTGGCGCAACGCGGGGTACTCGCGCGACCCGGTCATGGCCTACGTACTCCTTCGCCTCCTCATTGCGAACCCGGTGAAGTCCTCCGAAGTACGTTTCGATGGCCAGAGGCTCCGGCAACTGGCCCGCGAAGCCATCGACGCGTTCCTCAAGGCGAACAACCTCACGATCCGGGACAAAGATAAAGCTATCGATCAACTCGTCCTCGGCTGGGCCGCCGACTACGACTCGGCCAACAAGGATGCCATGCCGAGTTGTCCCAGCGTGCGCGCCCAGACGCCTGCGGAGCGGCGGCGGTTCGACGCGCGGGCGGGGCTGCTCAACGAGCATGCCTTATTCGCCAACCACATCCTCGACCTGCGCGAGCGCGGGGAGGATGCCTACGCGGCGTCTTTATGGTTTTCGGAAGTGATTTTGCCGCTCCTTTCATTAGGAGGCGGTGGCAGGCCCGGCGGTCTCCCTTCTGTTCATGACCGAATTGCAATCGAATTGGAGTTGTCATCGCTAGCTCTTCGTAACCGCGCGCCTTTGGAGGTTGCAGGTTTGCGACCAACGCGGCCAATTCTCAGACCTGCCCCAGGCGCAGGGGCACCCAGGCCGAACCCCTCAGCACCAGCCGCCCCTGCGATCACTCGTGGGACGACGGACATCGGGAACCTACGGCATTACAATTGGCGGTCCCCTTCCGGTGAGGTTTTCGACCTGCTTATCGACGGCGAGGTGGTGAACGGTCGGTTGATCCTGCGGGACTTCCACATCATGCCGCAGACCGGATTCAACGAGACCCGACTGACGCTCGGTCGGCATGGCTTGCGACGTCTTCAGTGTGACCTGGGACAGCAGTTCGGTGCCGACACCATCGAGATTCCGAACCGGATCGGCCGGACGACCGGTCGATCCGGGGGATTTGGACCTGGGGTGTACCCGATCCCCGATTGAACCATCTTCAACCTGACCTAGTGAGAGCAGTCGTGAAACTGCGACTATACTCAAATGGGTATCCTCGGGGTCGCTGCGTCGTCTTGGCCCAGCAACTCCACCAGGTAACCGGCCGACCACCGACGGAATGCGTCCAACTCGCCGAACGGTTGTTCGATGCCCAGTATTCGCAGGGCAATCCTGCTGTAGTCGAGGTGCCAGAAGCGAACTCGACGGGTGAACTCGAAGCCACCTGTGCGGACTTCGGCATCACCGTTGAGAAAGGGGAGTAGACAGGTTGTCAGAGCGATCGCAACCAAACCAGTGATCTATCCGCTACCATCGTACCGTCCTTGATGTCAGCGGGCGCTCAAAACCGGGTCTCCCCTTCCCGTACAAAAAAGGTGTCCTACGGTGATTGCCTCGTCATCCTGTCGAATTTCGGCTCGTCGGGTGGCCCCGCGGTTGCGTCGGAAGTTCCAATGGGTGGCGCGGCTTTGACGTATGTTGCGGCTCACGGTGCTGTGAACGCGGCGCGGCGCGCACGACGATCACCGCGGGGAGGCGGTTGCGACTCTCCGCCAGTGGTCGCCACGCGGCGCGGCGCTCGATGTACTACAACACGCCGTCGAGGCGTCCACGTCACGCAAATGACGACGGGGACGCAGTACGGCACGTCGGCGGCGGCCAACGCGGCCGGGCGGTTCCTGGTCGGCTGGTCCGACTGGGGCACCGGCGGAGCCTACGTCCGGGCGTTCGACGCCACCGGCGCGGCGCTGACCGGCGACATCCGCCTGGACTCGGGCGGCGCGTATTCCGGCCCGTCGCTGGCGGTGCGCGAGGACGGCTCGTTCGTGGCCGTATGGATGAAGTGGGACGGGTTCGCGCCGTACAGCGTCGGGCGGCTGTTCGCGGCCGACGGGACGGCGTTGACCGACGAGTTCCTGCTGCGCGACGCGACGGAGGCCAACCAGTACTCGCAGGGGCCGAGCGTGGCGGTCGCGCCGGGCGGCGGGTTCGTGGTCACCTACGGCGTGTACTCCACGCCCAACGATCCCGATTGGGGCTTCTTCGCGCGGCGGTTCTCGGCCACCGGCGCGC
>CAZNSL010001043.1:0-2363 GCA_964574975.1 uncultured Alcaligenaceae bacterium
CCGCAAACGCCTCGTTGAGTTCCCACAGGCCGATGTCGTCCACCGTCAGGCCGTGTCGCTTTAGCAGCTTCGGCACGGCGAACACCGGGCCGATGCCCATCTCGTCCGGCTCGCACCCGGCGACGGCAAGTCCGCGGAAAATGCCAAGCGGCTTCACGCCGAGGGCGTCGGCCCGCTGCCGCGACATCAGTAGGGCGACGGACGCGCCGTCCGACAACTGCGACGAGTTGCCGGCCGTCACCGTCCCCTGGCCGCTCGTCGGGTCGAAGTACGGCTTGAGCGAGGCCAGTCCCACCAGCGTGGTGTCGGGGCGGTTGCATTCGTCCCGGTCGACGGTGACCTCCTCCTGGCCGGCGACCTGCCCAGTCTGCTTGTCGAGGATGCCGCGGACGACGCGCATCGGGGCCAACTCTTCGGCGAAGAACCCTTCCTGCTGTGCTCGCGCCGTCCGCTGTTGGCTGGCGAGGGCGTACTCGTCCTGAACCGCGCGGTCGATCGCATATCGCTTGGCGACGACCTCGGCCGTGTCGCCCATGACCATGTAGACGCCGGGCTTGTGCTCTTGTACCCACGGGTTCGGAGAACGCTTGACGTTGGCGCTGGCCGTAATGCTCTCGACGCCGCCGCCGAGCACTGCCTCGGTGCCTTCGTGCATGATCTGTCGGGCGGCCAGCGCGATGGCTTGCAACCCGGACGAGCAGAAGCGGTTCACGGTCATGCCGGCGACGGACACCGGTAGGCCGGCCCGCACCGCCGCGATACGTGCCACATTATCCCCTTGCTGTCCCTCCGGAACTGCACAGCCGAGGACGCAATCTTCAATCTCAGCCGGGTCGAGCTGGGGCACCTTACGTAGGACATCGGTGATGCAGTGGGCGGCCAGGTCGTCGGGCCGGGTCAGGTTGAACGACCCGCGGAACGACTTCGCCAGCGGCGTCCGCGAACTGGCGACCACAACGGCCTCACGCATGACATTCTCCTCGAAGGCGGCACCGAGCCATGAAGTCGCGCCACCTCGCGTTCACGTTCTGCGTACTCGTCGGCATCAACACTGTGAATTTCTACGACCGGCAGGTCCTGGGGGCCGTCCAGGAGCAACTCCGCAAGCAGTGGGCCTTGTTCGACAGCCAACTCGGTATGCTGGGGACATCGTTCATCCTACTGTACGCGGTCGTTGGCCTGCCACTGGGCCGGCTGGCGGATCGCGCGTCGCGCCGGTGGATCCTGGCCGTCGGCGTCGGACTGTGGAGCGCGTTGACCTTCGCCTCTGGGTTCGCCACGACCTTCTGGACCCTGTTCGTTTTCCGGCTGGGCGTCGGCGTCGGCGAGGCCGCCTGCGCCCCGGCGGCCAGTTCGCTGATCGGCGACCTGGTCCCGGCCGAGCGACGGGCGCGGGCAATGTCGGTGTTCATGCTCGGCCTGCCGCTCGGACTGGCACTGAGTTTCTTCGTTAGCGGCCAAGTCGCGAAAGTCCACGGCTGGCAGGGGGCGTTCTTCGTGGCTGGGGTGCCGGGCCTGGTCCTAGCCATCGCCGCACCCTTCATGCTGGAGCCGGGCCGCGGCGAATCGGCGGCAGCCGTCGCGCCGCCGTTCGGCGTGGTGGCGCGCCGCGTCCTCGGCATGCCGACCATGTGGTGGATCATCCTCTCCGGTGCCCTCCACAACTTCAACATGTACGCGCTCGGGACGTTCATCGCCTCGTTTCTGTTTCGGTATCACGGACTCGACGTGGCGCGGGCCGGGGCCATCAGCGGCCTGGTCTACGGCTGCGGCGCGCTCGGCATCTTCGCGGCCGGGTGGCTCGGGGACTGGGCGTTTCGCCGACACGTCAGCGGCCGGCTGACGGTCGCCTGGGTCGGGCTTGCGGCAGCGGTCCCGTGCCTGCTGCTGGCACTATCCGCCCCGCGCGGGGCCGTCGCGCTGTGCGTCCTCGGACTGTTGCCTGCGTGCCTGCTGATGTACTCCTATTACGGCACTGTGTACGCCACCATTCAGGACATCGTCGAGCCGTCGATGCGCGGCACGGCGATGGCGATCTACTTCTGCGCCATGTACTGCCTGGGGGCCGTCTTCGGCCCCGTGGCGACGGGCTGGACCAGCGACTTCCTCGCTCGACGCGCCGCGGACGCCGACGGGGCGGCGGTCGTGACCGAACTGCATAAGGCCGTCGGGCTGCACGGTGCCATGTACCTGATCCCCGCACTCAACGCGGTGCTGGTCGTGGTCCTTTACGCGGCGTCGCGCACAGTGACGCGGGACAGCCGATCCAAGTTGCTCTGTTGTAATGCTGCGGAGCGGGGGGGGGGCGGCCCCCCGCACGTTGGGTGGAGAAAGGGGGGGCGGGCCCCCCCCCCCCGCCGCGG
>CAZNSL010001044.1:0-2360 GCA_964574975.1 uncultured Alcaligenaceae bacterium
GTGCACCGGTTTCGAGGCGGATATGTTCGTGCGGGTCGATGGCCGTGAGGGCGTCGAAATCGCGGCCGACGAACTTGTCCGGCGCAGCACCTTCGATGGCTTCCACGTCCAGGAGTCGTGGGCCGGAGCCTTTGTGGGGAGCCGCGATCGTGCCAGCGATGTGCAGTCCTTCGCGGAGGCCGTACTTTTGGACGATGGGTGCGGGCACGTAGACATCGAGGGGATTAGCGGCGTAGAACTTGGCGGGGTTGCGGAGGAAGCCGTAGCCCTTGGGATGCATTTCGAGTACGCCGTCGGCGGTGCCGGCCGGGATCGACGGCCCGTTGTGAAGCAGCGGCGGCGGGACGTGGCCGTTTTGGCCGTGCCCGTGCCCGTGGCCGCGCGGGGGGCCGTTGCGTTGGGGGCCACGGGCTGGCCGGCCGTGCGGGGGACCGTTCTTTTTCGGGTGCTTGAAATAGGGCGCGTGCGGCTTCTTGGGCCGCGCGTTGGTGCGGTGTTTTGCCATTTCGCGTTGGACTCAGCGGGGCGTCATTCGGCACGTATCGGGGCCGGGGCGATGGCGGCCAGGGGTCAGTCGCGGGGGACGAACCGGACGCGGCTCCCAGGGCGGAGATGCCGGTCGCGGGGGGCGGCCGTCCGAGGACGGGAGGGGCAACACACCCTGGACGCGATTAGGGGCTAGAACGCCGCGGGGCCAGCGGATTCCTTACTTGTAAGGGATCGTAACCGCCGCGTCAAGCGCAAGCTACCGTTCGATGTCAAACTTTTCGGAACGGCGTCGTCACCTCCACACTCCCGTCCGGCAGGGCGACGCGGTCGTAATCGCCGAACAAGTTGGGGGACTCGCGCTGCAATACGTCCAGCAGGGCGAGGGCCAGTTTCCTGATCTCCGGTTCCGCATGCCGACTGCCGCGCTGCTCGATGATGTTCCGCAAGGCCCTTGCGTTGGCCGTGATAAATATCTTCGTCTCCGTGGCATTCGGCAAGACGCTCCTGGCCGCCTGCCGCGCCGCTTTGCGCCGAGCAGTGCGATCCGGTTCGTCGGCCAGCTTCTCGGCGAGCTTTGCGGCCAGCGCGACGTAGGCCGCATGGGCATGTCCAACAGCGTCGAGCCAGAGCGAGTGCAACTCGGGGTCGTTGGCGATTGCGTCCGGTTCGACGTACTCGGCGACCGACTCATCGACGTAGCGTTGGCTGAGCTGCGAAACGCCGACGCCGGCGCGATGTCGAATCAACTCGTGCGTGAGCGTGCGGCTGACGCCGGTGATGAGGAGGTTCCAGACGGCGTGTTCGAGGACCGATCCGTGACCGCTTTCCTTGATGTGATGCAGGTACGTCGCGTTACCGCCGGGCCGCGGACGAGCGAACGACATGTAGCAAACGCGCCCTGCCGTTTCGCTCAAGATTTCGCTGGCGATTTCGCTGTCCGACTGCCAGGAAACGCCGTGGTCGCTCAGGAAACGGTCGAGTTCGGCGTCGTCGACGGTCTGCCGTCCGAGGACGTACACCGTCGGCGCGCGGATGACGCGGATATTCATGGTGGTAGACTGCGGGGCGATACCGTTGGTGGTCGTCATGGAGTCCTTTCCCGCCGCGGCGTCCCGCCGACAGTCGACTTGGTAGAATGGCCGTGTTGGGCGACCCGCAACCGCAAGGCCATACCCGATGAACCGCGACGCTGTCAAAGCCAACCTACTCGAATTGATCCGTCGTACCAGTACGTTCCTGCCGCCCGATGTATCGGCCGTCCTCGACCTGCACGCCGGCCTGGAACAACGCGGTAGCCGCGCCGACCTCGCCCTCGACCTGGTGCGGGCCAACATCGGCCTCGCCAAGCAAAAATCGGCCCCAATCTGCCAGGACACCGGCACTATTGCCTTCTACTTCGCCACGCCAGTCGGGTTCGACCAACTCGAACTGCAAGACCTCGCCTGCGATGCCGTGCGCGAGGCAACGACTCGGGGCTACCTGCGTCAGAACTCGGTCGACAGCCTGACAGGTCGCAATTCGGGCACCAACCTCGGCCCCGGTAGCCCCGTCTTCCACTGGCACCAGCACCGCAAGCCGTCCGTGGATGTGCGGTTGATCCTCAAGGGCGGCGGTTGCGAGAACATGAGCGCCCAGTATTCGCTGCCGGCGACGCTCGCCGGGGGCAAGCGGGCCGACCGCGACCTCGACGGCGTGTACGCCTGCGTGATGGACGCGGTCTGGCAGGCCCAGGGCAAGGGCTGCGGGCCTGGATTCCTCGGCGTCTGCATCGGTGGCGACCGGGCCAGCGGCTACGAGTACGCCAAGGAACTGTTGCTGCGCGACGTGGACGACACCAACCCGGTGCCGGAACTGGCCGCCCTGGAGGCGAA
>CAZNSL010001045.1:0-2358 GCA_964574975.1 uncultured Alcaligenaceae bacterium
AGTTGAAACAGGTCGTGGGGATGAGGCGGTAGTGCTTCTCGACGTTCCGGGCCGGCCAGCCGCGCGACTCGGTCTCGACCCAGTCATCCCAACGTTCCGGCGGGGCCGACGCGACGAGCGGGCCGGGGGCACTGGCGTCGGGGTGTGGCGGGGTGTCTTTGATGAGCCCCAACCGTACGGCCAACTGCTCGATCCAGCCGATTTGCGTGGACACGAGGATACCTCAAGAACTCAACTCAACGGCACATGCTGCGGGGCCAGCACCCACAGCCATTCGATGACGAATAACCCCGCCAGCGCCAGGCATGCGGCGACAAGTCCCGGCCCGCCAACCGCCGTCAACAGGAGCAACGGCACGACGTGCCCGACACCGACGCCGCCGAGCCAGAACCAGCGCCCCATGGAATGGCCAACGATCCAGCGTAGCGCCTTGTGGGCGTCCGCCGTTGGTGCGCCGGTGAGCAATTCGGCCAGCAACACCACCACGCTGAAGGCCAAAGTGGCAATCAGGCTCGAACGTGCAGCAGCCAATGAACCGGCATTCAGGGCGATGTCGGCGATCAGCCAGACTGCACTACCGGCCATCAGGGCGTGGGCGAGAAGGTGAATGCTCAACAGCGGGTTCTGCCAGAAGTCCCGGCCTTTGGCCTGGGCGAACAAGAACGCCGTGTACACTGCGGCGACCACGGCCAACACCGCTCCCGGCCATTGTAGAGCGTTCGCCAGTGCCGGCGCGTTCGCAAGCCGTGCGATCAGCCACAGTGCCAGCAACGCACCGTACCCCGTAAGGGCGTACGCGCCACGCACCAGCCAGGAGCGCCACTGCGGTCGCAGCAAGACGTAGAGGAAGCGCGTCGGCTGCTTCAGGTCCGCGACGAGCAATCCGGCCGTGATCGTTAGAAAAATCAGCGCCACAACGCCGAGTGCCGTCGCGACACGATCCGCGGCACCCGGGCCAGCTAGGAACGGCGCGACCACAGCCGCGAGAAACGCCCCGGCCGCGACCGACTTGGTCCAGGTGTAGGCGACGACCTCCCAGCCCCACGCGGGTGTCCGCGGCCGCACGTCGTAGGCCCGCCGCGGCTCCGGCGATGACGGCACTAATGCAAGCGACAGGCGCTTCAGCGCGGCCTCGTCGCCGTTGGGCAGATCGGCCGAATTGCCGTCAGTGGCGGTGTACTCACCGCGGCTCCACATGCTGCGTCCGCCCGCTTCCGTGCGCGTGGGTACGAGGCTGGCTTGATCGCCGTCGATGTAGAACAACTTCGGCCGCGTCTCTTTCTCGGGTTTGCGCACCGTGACGGGGAAGCGATCGAGCAGGCGAGAAATCTCGGTGGTCGGGTCGTCCATGTCGCCGGCGATAATCGCCTGCTCCGGACAGACGACCACACAACTCGGCTGGAGGCCGGCATCGAGCCGGTGCGTACAGAAGTTGCACTTGGCGGCCGTATTGCTGGCCGGGTCGATGTACAAGGCGTCGTACGGGCACGCCTGGATGCACGACTTGCAGCCGATGCACCGCTCGGAGTTGAAGTCGACGACGCCGTCGGCCCGTCGGTAGAGGGCGGTGACGGGACAGATGGTAACGCAGGGTGCCCAGTCGCAGTGGTTGCAGCGCATCACCGAAAAGAGGCGGCGACTGTTTGGGAAAGACCCCTTCTCCACGTACTTGACCCAGGTCCGGTCGACGCCGACGGGCACCTGATGCTCGCTCTTGCACGCAACGGTGCAGGCGTGGCAGCCAATGCACTTGCGGTTGTCGATCACGAACCCGAATGTCGGCACGGCAACGCACCTTCGCTTTCGTCCGCCCAACGACCGCATAATAACCGTGGCCTGGGGAGAAGTGAGTATAGGCGCGGCCAACGCATGTCGCAACGATGCCGGCAACACCGCCTCTCGACCCTCGACACAAGTCAACACTCTTCCTTCCCGCCACAGGCAGTGATACAACCAAGGGACAGGAAGGAACTCCGTCCCGTGAATACCGCTGACCCAGCCTCGTCGCGTAACTTCATCGAAGAGATTATCGACGACCACAACCGCTCCGGACGCTTCGGCGGCCGCGTCCACACGCGGTTCCCGCCGGAGCCGAACGGCTACCTGCACATCGGCCACGCCAAGTCGATCTGCCTGAACTACGGCCTCGCCCGGCAGTTCGGCGGCAAGTTCAACCTCCGCTACGACGACACCAACCCCACCAAGGAGGAGCAGGAGTACGTCGATGCGATCCGCGACGACGTGCGCTGGCTCGGCGGCGACTGGGAGGACCGCGAGTACTTCGCCTCCGACTATTTCGGCCAACTCTACGAGTGGGCCGAGCAACTCATCCGAGCCGGCAAGGCGTACGTCTGCGAT
>CAZNSL010001046.1:0-2356 GCA_964574975.1 uncultured Alcaligenaceae bacterium
GGGGCTGGCCCCGGGGAGCGCCCCGGGGGTGCGCGGTGGGGGTGGGACTCGCCAAACTCGTCCCACCCTACATGGCTACCCAACGTTCGCCTTCTTCAGCGCCGCCCGCCCCTCGCGCGTGACGCGGTAGCACGCCGGCACCCGCCCGGCCGCCGCGCCAGAGACGTAACCCGTGTTCTGCTCCAGCCAATTGGCGGCCAAGAGCGCACCGTGCCAGCGGGCGACCTCCTGCGCCGTGCCGTCCTCCCACGCCATCGCGCGGTCGTGCCACGCTTCGCGGTCGTCGCCGCCGGCCTCGCGATAGAATTGCAACAGACGGCACAGTCGTGCGTCGCCCGCCAGAGCTTCCAGGTCGTCGCCCATCATCGGTCCCTCGGGGTGCAGCAACTACGCCGTCTATCGGCCAACGCCCCCGACGCTCGGAAGGGCCATACGTCCCACATCGATCGGGGTCCGAGGTTCGCCTGTGCGGCAGGCACGACCGGCACGACCGGCACCCTTGGCACGCCGGGTGCAAGCGTTTCGCTCGGCATTTTCTTGGACAGCGTTTCCGGGGCCGAATAAGTTAGCATCGGCTCGTACATGCCACGGACGGTCGTCGTTGGCTCGTTTCCAGGGAGGATTTCCGTGTCCCACCGGCCCGTGATCGGCATCGCCACCCAGTCGCAGGAGGCAGTGCCGGGACAGTTGCCGCGCTGCTGGATCATGTCGCAGCGCTACGTCCAGGTCTTGAGTTCGCTCGGGGCCGTCCCCTGGCTGATCCCGCTATTACCGGGTGACGAACCGACTCTGCGCGCGATCTACGAGCGCCTCGACGGCGTGTTCCTGACCGGGGGCGTGGACGTGGACCCGGGTCGCTACGGCGAAACCAAGGAATCGTACTGCGGTCACACCGACATCGACCGCGATAGCGTCGAGTTGCAATTCGTCCGCTGGGCGATGGCCGACCACAAACCGATGCTGGCCGTTTGCCGCGGGTTCCAGGTCCTCAACGTCGCCTGCGGCGGCTCGCTGTACCAGGACCTGGCGGCACAGCGACCGGAGTCGATCAAGCACGACTACTTTCCGCAGACTGGCGGTACGCCGACGCGCGACTACCTCGCCCACCACGTGCGCGTCGAGCCGTCGACTCGCCTCGGCCGCGCTCTCGGTGCGGAACGAGTGCCGGTCAATAGCATGCACCATCAGGGGATTAAGGAACTCGCCCCGGGACTCGTCCCGACGGCGTGGGCACCCGACGGCATAATCGAAGGCGTCGAGTGTCCGAACGGCCACTACGCGGTCGCGGTTCAGTGGCACCCGGAGGAGTTGACCGAGCAGCCCGGGATGCGCCGGCTGTTCACCGAATTCCTGGCGGAGTCGGTGAAATGACCCCGTGATGCCGCGAGCCGAGCTTGCGAGACGAGCGAGAAATCTCCGTAGCTTGGCGCTCGCCTCGCAAGCTGGACTCGCGGCATCACGATCGTTCGGCACCATCGACTAATAACGAGAGGTTCGTGAAGCCCCCATGAATCGCGAGTACCACCGTTGGTACAGTCCGACCCTCCAACGCGACATGGAACTGTTGGTTTTCGGCCACGGAGGGGCACGGGTCTTGATCTTCCCGACGAGCCGTGGACGGTACTTCGAGTGGGAAGACCGCGGCATGATGCACGCCTTTCGCGGGCACATCGAGCGCGGCTGGTTGCAAGTCTACTGCGTCGATGCCATCGACGGAGAATCGTGGTACGCCTACCACCGCCACCCCGGCGAGCGCGCCTGGCGACACGAACTCTACGACCGCTACCTCAGTAACGAAGTCCTACCGCTCACTCGTCACAAGAACGGCAACCCGTTCCTGATCACCGTGGGGGCGAGCTTCGGGGCATACCACGCCCTCAACTTCGCGCTGAAGCACCCCGATCAGGTTTCGCGGGCCATCGGCCTGAGCGGCCTGTACGACATCCGCAAGTTCGTGGCCGGCCACCACGACGACAACGTGTACTTCAACAACCCCGTGGAGTTCATTCGCAACGAGTCGGACGGCAGCCGACTGGCGGCTCTGCGGCGCATGGACATCGTCCTGGTGGTCGGCCGCGACGACGGCCTCCAGGGTAGCAGTCAGGCGCTGTCGCACGAACTGTGGGGCAAAGGGATCGGCAACGCCCTGCGGCTGTGGGACGGCTGGGCGCACGACTGGCCGTACTGGACGAAAATGCTGCACCACTACATCGGCGGGCACGATTGACGGACGAGGGGCAGCGGTCTTGTAGGGTGGGACGAGTTTTACGAGTCCCACCGCGAAGCGTTGAGTCGCTGCGCCTTCTGAGGAGTTATTTTTCCGAGCGGCCGGGGGGGGGCCCGCGAGAGGGTGGGA
>CAZNSL010001047.1:0-480 GCA_964574975.1 uncultured Alcaligenaceae bacterium
CGGCTGCGGGTACGCGATCACCGGCCCGGGGCCCGTCGATTCGGCCAGCCGCTTCAGCGAGAATCGCTCCGCATACACCGGCCATCCCACGGTGACGGCCACCAGCACGACGGCGCACGCTGCGCACGTGCCGACGCGCAGGACGCGGCGGCGCGCCGCAAGGCGACGGGCGACGAGCGTCGCGGGGCCGGCGAAAGCGACGGCCAACGGCGGCAGCGCCGGTGCGAGGTACACCGGCCGCTTGCTCGACGCCAACGAGAAGAACAGCACCACCCACGTGGCGGCGACCAGACCGAACGACGCGGCAAAGCGTCGCGAACCGGCGCGACGGAGCGCGCGGCGGAAGCACAGGGGCAGCAGTAGCGTCCAGGGGAGCAGCCCCAGCGCCAGTTGCGGCAGGTACGCCCACCACGGCTTCGCGTGGTCGAAGGCGCTGGCGTACCGGACGACGTGGTGGAACCAGAAGAAGTAGCCAATAAA
>CAZNSL010001047.1:490-2346 GCA_964574975.1 uncultured Alcaligenaceae bacterium
AAACCCCGGACAGCGCCCCGCCACCGCGACGAACCACGGGGCCGCCACCGCCGCGGCGGCGAACGCATACGCGAACCACCACGCCAGCGGCACTCGCGCCAGCCGGCGGTCGAGCCGGCCGTGGATCGCGAGCGGCGGCAGCACCAGCGCCAGTGCCACCGGCCCCTTCGTCAGCAGGCCCAGCCCCGCGCACGCTGCCGACGCAAGCCACCAGCGACGATGCAACTGTGGCGACAGCCGGGCGACGTGGGCGCACGCGAGCGCCGCCGTCGTCCACAGCGCGAGCAGGCCGTTCGTGGTGACGAATCGGCCGCGGTAGACGAACTCCGGCGTCAGGAGCAGCACCAGCCCCGCGACGAACGCGGCCCGCCGGCCGGCGACGCGCCGCGTCCACCAATGCACGACCGCGACCGTCAGCACCGCGATGAGCGCGGGGCCGATGCGGGCGGCCCAATCGTGGACGCCGAGGACGCGGTACGAGGCCATGACGAGCCAATAGAACAGCGGCGGCTTGTCGAGGTAGTCCTGGCCGTTGAGGACCGGCACCAGCCAGCGGTCGGCGGCGAACATCTGCCGCGGGATTTCGGCGTAGCGCACCTCCTCCGGTTCCAGCAGTGGTGCCCACAGGCCGGCGGCGAAGAGCAGGATGGCGAACGGGAGCAGCCGTCTCATGCGGCGAAGGTCGCACAGGCCCGCGCGGGCGTCAAGGCGGAGTCGGGATTAGCCAGCCCGGAGCGCCAGCGACGGGTTCGAAGCGGCCCGTCGCTGGCGCTCCGGTCTGGCAAATCCTAATCCGCGGGGCGAAACACCTCCGCCAACGCTCGACCGAAGCGCACCGTGAACGCCTCGACGCCGCGGCCGATGAGGTGGCCGCCGTCGCGGAAGTCGGCGTCGTCGCACCAGTCGCGGGCGTCGATCACCGGCACGCCGAACCCCGCGACCCACACCCGCAGCGTGGCCCGGCCGTCCTCCGACAATTGCGCCCGATACCACGACGCCTCCGGCATCAGCACCAGCGCCACCGGCACGCCCTCGGCCCGGCAACGGGCGACGCTCGCCGCCAGCGCACGGTTGGCCGCGGGGTCGATGCGGAACGTCCGCAGCGCTTCGCCCTCGGTTCGGCCCATCTGCTCGCGTAAGGCCGTGGTGTGGGCGGCGTCGTGCGGCGGCGGGGCCGGCAGCCAGCCGTCGGCGTCGCCGGCCGTCCAGGCGTAGTCCTGCCGCTGGTCCCACGCCACCCAGCGCGGCATCCAGTGGCTCATCAGCACGAAGCGGTGCGCGTGCCACGGAACGGCCCGCGCCTCCAGCCACGCGCCGACGACGCCGGGGCGGTCGATGGCCGACAAATCGCCGACCGCGTGGCGGAACGCCGGCACGCCGTCGAATTCGCCGCCGCCGACGCCCAGCGCGGCCGGGAACACTTCCAGCGTCACCGCCCGCGGCCGAACGCCGTCGCGCAGCAACCGTTCCAGCGCGAGGTGCTGACGCATCGGCCCGTGCCGCGTCAGGCCGAAGTTGAACGCCGGCGGCGCATCCGGCGGCAGCGCCGACGGCCGTAGACCGTTCAGGACGCGCGAACTGCCGAGGGTGACGACCGGGTCGTCGCGCCGCTGCCGCAAGAGGTGCAGCTTGTGGCCGTACTCCGGCTCGCGCCACTCCGGCCGCACCGTCTCGACGGCGGCCGACAGCGCGACCGACGCCGCGACGCAACCGGCGACGAACCAGACGACGGTTCGGCGAGCGCGACGGCCGGCGGCTCGGCGCGGAGACTTCATGGGTGTCGCCTATACCGCAAACGCGCGAGGAGGGGCAAGGACAACGGCGAGCCGGGAGCGTCCGCGACCGGAGGGGTCGCA
>CAZNSL010001048.1:0-2346 GCA_964574975.1 uncultured Alcaligenaceae bacterium
GTGACGCGGCTGGCCGGACGGTTCGACCGTTCGGATGTTGCAGGATTCCAACGCTTCATGCCCCCCGCGTGGGGTGGGATGGCGCAGTTCAGCGCGCCACCCGGCCGCGCCGGGCACCGGTCGCAAGCCCGCTCGTCACCCCGCCAGGGCGCATGGATCAACGGTTTGCGCGATTCGCCGGGGGCGGAGTTCGACGCCCCGTCCGCGCTGCGTGTCTACCCGCTCAAGGAAACCCCTAGCCGGCCGTCGGCAAACGCACTGTGACAATCGCTCCACAAGTATGTCGGGTTCGGGCATCCGCGGTTGACGTGGGTGTGCCGAGGAGGACCCGGCAGCTCGGGGGGTGGCCCTGCCGCCTTTCTTTGGTTTCACTTCTATTTCCCGCTCATTCAGGAGTGCTCATATGTTCAAGAAGACCAAGCTCTGCAAAGGCCTGATGCTTGCGTTCGGCGGCAGCCTGGCAATCTCCGGCCTGCCTGCGCTCGCGCAGCAGGCGGCTGCCCCGGCGCAGCTCGACCGCGTCGAGATCACCGGCTCCTCGATCCGGCGCATCGAAGGCGAAGGCGCGACCTCCGTCCAGGTGCTGTCGCGCCAGGATATCGACCGCCTGGGCGTGCAGACCACCGAAGAGCTGCTGCGCTCGATCTCGGCCATGTCGAGTGCCGGCCAGACCCAGCTGTCGACCGGCGCGGGCACTTCCACGTACGGCTTCTCGGGCGTGTCGATGCGCGGCCTGGGCGAAGAGCGGACCCTGGTGCTGATGAACGGCCGGCGTTTGGCGGCCTTCGCCGGCGGCGGCGGCGCGGCAGTGAACGTCAACGGCATTCCGCTCGCGGCGATCGAACGCGTCGAAGTGCTGAAGGACGGCGCGTCGGCCATCTACGGTTCGGACGCCGTTGCCGGCGTCGTGAACTTCATCATGGTCAAGAACTTCGAGGGCCTGCAGCTCGGCGGCACCTACGGCACGCCGACCGACAGCGGCGGCGGCCAGAACTACAACGTCAATGCCCTGTTCGGCATCGGCGACATCTCGAAGGACAAGTACCAGCTGACGGTCAGCGCCCAATGGCAGAAGACCGACGCGCTGTACGGCAAGGACCGCGAGTACGCCTCCACCTCCAACCGGCCGCCGTACTTCTCGTCCGGCGCCACCGGCCAGGGCAACATCCAGGGCAACTGGGAGGTCGATGCGAACGGCAATCCGACCGTGCGGTCGCCGGGCTACGTTGCGGGCGGCCCCGGCGGCGGCTTCGGCAACCCGCTGACCCTGGGCGGCGACAACTGCGCCCAGAACAACATGTTCCTGTTCCCGACGCCGACGTCCAAGGGTGTCGGCTACTGCCAGTTCGACGCCGCCTCGCAGGTGGCGCTGATCCCGCAGAACGAGACCACGTCGTACACGGCCAACTTCCAGTACAAGCTGAACCAGAACGCCGAGTTCTACGCCGACTGGGTCTACATCAAGACGGTCGTCACGCAGGCGATCCAGCAGAGCCCGGTGCGCACCAGCTTCCTGGAGACCGATGAACTCTTCGGCGTCGAAGGTGCTCCGGGGTCGACGCCCCGCGTGCTGCTGGTGCGCCCAGGCTCGGCCGCCTACACCAACTACGTGCTGCCCTGGATCGCGGCCAACCCTGGCCTCGGCCTGGACCCGACCAAGGCCGTCGGCGTGACGGCGCGCGTGTTCGATTTCGGGCCGCGCACGTCGCAGGACACCTCGACGATGACGCGCCTGGCGGGCGGCATCCGCGGCGACATCTTCGGCCAGGACTACAACGTCGTCGTCTACCAGAACGAAAGCAACCTGCGCGGCTCGGTGATCGACGGCTACTTCTCGCAGCTGGGCTTCGCCAAGGCGACCCAGACGACCGACTGGAATCCGTGGGAGCTGCAGCAGTCCGACGCCTTCCAGGCGGCCATCGCGCCGGCCAAGTACGTCGGTCCGACGCTCAACTCGACCTCGCGCAGCACCAACTTCGACGCCACGATGTCGGGCGCGGCCTGGAAGCTGCCGGCCGGCGAGATGAACTACGCGGTGGGCTACCAGTACCGCAACGAGTCGTTCGTGACCAGCCCGGCTGCCGCACTGTTCACCGGCGACATTGCCGGCCTGGGCGGCGCGACCAAGATCGTCGACGCAAGCCGCAACATCAACTCGCTGTTCGGCGAACTGCAGATCCCGATCATCAAGAACCTGGACGGCAACCTGGCACTGCGCTTCGACGACTACAGCGACTTCGGCGGCACGACCAACTGGAAGGCCAACGTCCGCTGGCAGGCAATGCCCGAGTTGCTGCTGCGTGCCAACTACGGCACCGGCTTCCGCGCGCCGACGCTGACCGACCT
>CAZNSL010001049.1:0-2344 GCA_964574975.1 uncultured Alcaligenaceae bacterium
CGCTGCGCAGGAAGTTCACTATGTGGCGTGCCGTGGGTTCGGGCTTTTCCAGTTGCACCCAATGCCCGGCACCGTCGACCAGTTCGATGAAGCGCAAGTCGTCGAAACAGGCGACGAATTTGTCGTGCCAATCCGGATCGAAGAGCAGTACCGGATCTTCCGTTCCCGCCACGAAGGCCGCCGGCTGGGCGATGTGCTTGCCGTCGAGTTCGGGCGTGCTGGAGGACAGCGTCGGAATGTTCCGGTACCAGTTGATGGAGCCGCGGAAACCGCTGGTGCGATATTCCTCGACGTAGTAATCGAGGTCTTCCCGGGTCATGAAGCCGGGGAGTCCTTTCGGTGCGGGGAGCACTTCGAGCAGCGTCGCCGTTTTCGGAAACCCGAGCTGATTGAGGAAGCACGTTTTTCCGGCTTCGGCGCTGACCGAATAGTGGATCGCAAGCAGCGATCGCTCCAGATCGGCTTCGAGCTCCGCTTCGGCGACGCCGGGTTTCTGGAAGTAACGCATGTACCAGAAGGCGTCGTCATGGCCGGGCGGGGCGACCGTCTCGGGGCCCACGCGCCAGAACGGAACCGACAGTCCCATGACCGCCTTGCAGCGTTGCGGATAAAGCAAGGCGGTATGCCATGCGACGATGCAGCCCCAGTCGTGGCCGACCACGATGAAATCCTCCTCGCCCAGCGCGGTGGCGATGCCGGCCACGTCGGCGGTCAGCGTGCGGATGTTGTAGTCGTCGATTGCCGGCGGGCAACTGCTCGCGCCGAAGCCGCGCATGTCCGGTACCGCGACGCGATAGCCGGCCGCGACGATGGGATCGATCATGTGGCGCCACAAGTACCAGCATTGCGGCCAGCCATGGACCAGAATCACCAGCGGCCCCGCGCCTTCGACGACCGTTCGCAGGGTAACGCCGTTGGTGGCGATGTTCTGGAAATTTCTCTGGATCATCGGTGATTTCCTTTCTGGGCCAATCGATCCGGGCCGGTCGCCCGGCTATTCCCCGGGGTACAGGACCACTTTCAGCGTCCCGGCTTCGCGGCGGTCGAACTTTCGGTAGGCCTCCGCGCCATCGGACAGCGGAATGCGGTCGGTGACGAATTGCTCGGGTTTGATGCGTTTATGCTGGATCAGGGGTACCAGGTCGTCCCAGTAGCGGGAGACCTCGGTGAAGAAATTCGCGGCGATGGTGACACCCTTGATAAGGGAGGGGAATGGCGTGCGGAACTTGAGCGAGGTATTGACGCCCAGCACGGAGATCGTGCCGCCGACGCCGACCAGCTCGAACGCCAGTTCCATCGTCAGGTCGCTGCCAACCGCCTCGATGACACAGTCGGCCATCCGGCCGGCCGTCGCTTCGCGGATGCTGTCGACGGCGTCCTTGCCGTCCAGCGCCACCGCGCCGAGGCCTGCCGCCCGCGCCCGCCGGCCCTCGACGAGGTCGATGGCGTATACCGTTTCTGCGCCCATGATGAGCGCCAGCTCGACCGCCATCAGGCCGATCGGCCCCAAGCCGATGACCGCCACCGAGCAGCCGGGATGGATGCGGGCCCCGAGAATGGCGCAGTAGGCGGTCGGCAGATTGTCGGTGAGGGCAATCCCCTGTTCGACGCCGACCCCTTCCGGCAGCCGCATGGCGTTGACGTCGCCGGCCGGAACCCGGACCGCTTCGGCCTGGCAGCCGCCGAGTCCGGTGCCGAAGCCGAAAACCCCGAGGCCGTTGTTCTCGCACTTCTTGATGTTGCCACGCAGACACGGGCGGCATCGGCCGCAGCCGACCGCCGCCGGCACGATGACGGTATCGCCGACCTTGAGGGCAGACACTTCGCGTCCGGTCTCGACCACCTCGCCCACCGCTTCGTGGCCGATGCAGTAGGTCGACGGCTGTTCTCCCAGCACCGGCGGCATGGTGCCGTGAAGAAGGTGCAGATCGCTGCCGCAGATGCCGCAGGCCAGCGTTTTCACGATGATGTCGCGCGGCTGTTCGATGACGGGGTCGGCGACGTTCTCGTAGCGGACGTCGCCGGTACCATGCAGTACGATGCCTTTCATTGTCGGCT
This sequence comes from uncultured Alcaligenaceae bacterium, assembly GCA_964574975.1. GTDB lineage: Bacteria > Planctomycetota > Planctomycetia > Gemmatales > Gemmataceae > JAXMAS01. The sequence continues at coordinate 2,059 of CAZNSL010001049.1, forward strand.
CCTATTCGGGTTGGCGGCGGTTGGCAAGAATCCAGCGCACGATGCGTTCGGCGTCCTCCATCGGGACGTCGGGATGGCTGATCATCGGCGTCGTTCCCCAGGCGCCGGCGCCGCCATGGAGCACTTTCAGGCTCAGTCGCTCGACGGTTGCGGGAGGGGCCTCCGCGTAGCGCAGGGCGATCATCCGGTACGAGGGGCCGATGCGCAGTTCATCCACCGCATGGCAGGTCTTGCAGCCCTGGGCGTTGAAGAACCGCACCGCGTCGGCGTCGCTCAGCGGGCTTGC
>CAZNSL010001050.1:0-2342 GCA_964574975.1 uncultured Alcaligenaceae bacterium
CCTGACTGGGCGGCTCTGCCGCCCGCGAGGCGGCGCCGCGCCCACACTGCGTTCCCAGGCAGCGCCTGGGAACGAGAATGCCCCCCTCGTTCCCAGGCTCTGCCTGGGAACGCACTGTCTTGGCGGCTCTGCCGCCCGCGAGGCGGAGCCTCGCCCACAGTGCGTTCCCAGGCAGAGCTTGGGAACGAGGATTACAAACCAAACGTCCGAGTGTGAGTATACGCCGCCGGCGGCAACTGTGTGACAATCAGGCCGGCGGGAGCTGGAAGTGCGGGTTCTCGATCACGCCGAGGACGTTGCCGAACGGGTCGAGAACGGTGCCGACCTTGATGCCGCCGCCGACCTCCTGAACCGCCTCGTGCTGCGTCGCGCCCAACTCCACCAGACGGGCGATGGCCGCCGCGGCGTCGGGCACGCCCCAGTAGACGGTGACGCCGCCGGGGCCGCTCGCAAGGGCGTCCGGGATCAGGCCCAGTTCGTAACCGCCGACGTTGAAGCCGACGTAGAACGGCTCGTCGAAGTACGGGCCGAAGCCGAGGACCGAGGTGTACCACGCCTTGGCCTTGGCCAAATCCGGAGCGCTGTAGCCGGCGGTGCGTAAGCCCTGGAACACGGTCCGACTCCTTCGGGGCAACGGGACTCCTGCCCGTTGTATAGTGATCGGCATGACAGACGCCGACGCTTTGCGCCGCGACGCCCGCGCCATCTGGGACGCCGCGGTTGTCGCGGTTCGGCCGGAGCCGCTGTTGGCGCGAGCCGTCGCCGACCGCCTCGCCGACGCTGCGACCGCGCGGCGCATTCTCGTTGTCGGCGGTGGCAAAGCCGGCGGGCCGATGGCCGCCAGCCTCGAAGCCGCTCTCGGCGACGCGCTCGCCAAAGCCGAAGGCGTCGTCAACGTTCCCGCGGGGCCGCAGCCGGCGACGCGGCGCATCCGCTTGCACCCCGGCCGGCCGGCCGGCAGCAACCAGCCGACAGCAGCCGGTGTTGCCGGCGTCGAGGACATGCTCGCCCTCGTCGCCGGGGCGGGGCCGGACGACCTCGTCGTGTGTCTGCTCTCCGGCGGCGGTTCGGCCCTGTTACCGGCCCCGACCGACGGCATCAGGCTCGACGACAAACAGACGGTGACGCGGTTGCTGCACGAGTGCGGCGCGACGATCGACGAGATGAACGTGGTGCGCAAGCACCTGTCGCGCGTCAAAGGCGGCGGGTTGGCCGCGGCATCGCGAGCCGGCCGGCTGGTGTCTCTCATCCTCAGCGACGTGGTCGGCGACCCGCTCGACGCAATCGCGTCCGGCCCGACCGCCGCCGACCCGACGACGTTCGCCGATGCGCTCGCTGTCTTGCGCCGGTACGAATTGCTCGGCCGCGTACCGCCGGCCGTGCGAAAACGGCTCGAGCGTGGCGACGGCGAGACGCTCAAGGCCCTGCCGGCCAACGTGACGAACGTCGTCGTCGGCAACAACGCGCTGGCGCTTCGGGCGGCCGCGGCGGAAGCTCGTGCCCGCGGTTACGAGGTGCTGTCGCTCGGCTCGCACATCGAGGGGAAGACGGCCGCGGTCGCCGGCGTAGTCGCTGGCATCGCGCGAGAGCCGCGACCGCAGCCGACGTGCGTGCTGTTCGGCGGCGAGACGACGGTGACGCTGCCCGAGAACCACGGCGTCGGCGGTCGCAACACCGAGTTCGTCCTGGCCGCGGGGTTACGGCTCGCAGCGTCGTTGCCGAACGGTTGGGCCGTCCTGGCCGGCGGCACCGACGGCGAGGACGGACCAACCGACGCGGCCGGCGCGCTGGCCGACGCCAACACCTTCGCACGCGCTCAAGCGCTCGGCTTCGACGCCGCCGACTTCCTGCGGCGGCACGACAGCTACACGTTCTTCGCGGCGACCGGCGACCTGATCCGAACGGGCTTGACCGGCACGAACGTCATGGACGTGGGTGTGGTGTTGGTGAGCGCGGCCGCGCGGTTCGAGACCCGGAGGGGCGAGGCGGCGAGCTGAGCCGAGTTGCGAATCCGGGGAATGTGGGAGACGGACTTTTACGTTTGATCCGTACCTAGAGGTCGTGCGGTGGGTGGATTCGGGGGACTGCTCAATTCCGGCCCCGCCGTACCCAGGCGCACGGCCCGAACAACCGAAATGTGAGGCAAGACCCGGGTGTCATGACGCACCCGGCTCACCGTCACGAACCGAGCAACGGCCAGGACGGCGTTACATCGAACAAGGAGTGTTCCATGCGTCTGAAATCGCTCTGTGGTACCATGGTCGGGCTGTCGATCAGCGGCGGCGCGGCCGTCGCCAGCGGACCAGTCGTCGTCAGCCCGCCGCCCGGCCCGGGCAGCTGCC
>CAZNSL010001051.1:0-1506 GCA_964574975.1 uncultured Alcaligenaceae bacterium
GATGCCCGAACTACCCGAAGTCGAAACTGTCGTCCGCGATCTGCGGCCGTTGCTCGAAGGGCGACGGTTCGTGCGCGTGCGCGCCGGCAAGAAACCGCTCCGCCGCGCTTGGTCGCCGGTATGGCGAGGGGCCCTTGCCGGCCGAGTAGTCCGCGGCCTGCGTCGCCGAGGCAAATGGATCCTGATCGACCTCGACGACGGCACGCTCCTCGTTCACCTCGGCATGACGGGGCAACTGACGGCCGGTTCGGCCGACCGGCCCGTCGAACCGCACACACACATTTTCGCCGACCTCGACGACGGCGGACAACTGCGTTTCCGCGATGTGCGTCGCTTCGGGAGCGTCACGCTGTTCGACGCGCCCGAGAAACTCGACGCCTTCCTGGACGAACGACTCGGTCCCGAACCGTTCGACGCGACACCCGCTGCGTTCCGTGCGGCGCTGGCCACCACATCACGTCCGCTCAAGGCGGCGCTTCTCGACCAAACGGTCGTGGCCGGCATCGGCAATATCTACGCGGACGAATCGCTTTACGAGGCCCGCCTACCGCCATCGCTGCCCGCGTGCAACGCCAGCCCGGCCGAAACGGAACGGCTGCGCAAGTCCGTCGTCCGCGTCCTGACGCGAGCGATCGAAGGGCGCGGTTCAACGATTCGGAACTACGTCGACGGTTCGGGAATGAGTGGCTCGTATCAGGACGAGTTCCGCGTTTACGCACGGACGGGCCGGCCGTGCCGCCGCTGCCGCACGCCAATCGTGCGCATCCGTCTGGCCGGTCGCTCGACGCATTACTGTCCGTCCTGCCAGAAACGCGCGTGACATTCGACCGCACCGTGTGGTAGAAAACGGCATGTCGTACCGCGCTTTCAAGCGCCTGTTGGGCGAGACGAGTCTCGAGCGCAAGTGTCGCGCTCTGCTCGGCACGTTCACCGTGGCCCTGATGACCGGCGGCTTTCTACTGTACGCACGCCTCACCGAAAGGCTCGCATACGAGGCGACGACGAACAGCGGCCGGTTGCTGGTACCTCAAATCCTCAACGGCATACACATCGCCGATCCGAAGGTGCGTAAGGCGATGGGGGCGCTCGAACAACAGGCCGAGAAGCGTTGGCCTGCCGCCCTTCAGATGTATCAGTACAAGCTATTGAAACCGAAACCTCGCAAACCGGGCGACGAGCCGGAGCCGGAGGAAGTTGCGCTGGTCCAGGAGTACGTAAGTGATCCGGAGGCGAAGGACTACAGCCGCACGACGGGCGGCGACTTCGCCTACTACTACAGTCCGATCCGGGCGTTGGACTCGTGCATGGCGTGCCACCCAAGACAGCCCGAGGAGAACGAGGAATACGGCTCTCTCCGGCCAGGGGATCTGATGGCCGTCGTCCGGATCAAGTTGTCGAGCCAGGCCATTGAGGACGGCGTCCACCTGAACCGCGCCATCCTGCTATCGATCGCGCTGTCCACGTCGATCCTGATCATGGCGGGGAGTTGGCTGATCGTCCGCTACG
>CAZNSL010001051.1:1516-2341 GCA_964574975.1 uncultured Alcaligenaceae bacterium
GTCATCGTCAAGCCGCTCAAGCACCTCAAGCAGGTCAGCGACGCGATCGCCACCGGCGAAGTCAACGTCCGCAGCGAAATCCAGACCGGCGACGAGTTCGAAGATCTGAGCGATGCCTTCAACCGCATGCTGCGGAACCTGATGAGCAGCCAGGAGCAACTCCGGCTCATCAACGTCGATCTCGATCGCAAGGTCGATGCACTGGCCCGTGCGAACATGGCACTCTATGAATCGAACCGCCTCAAAAGCGACTTCCTGGCGACCATGAGCCACGAACTGCGCACGCCGCTCAACAGCATCCTAGGTTTCAGCGAACTGATGCTGGCGAACGCCCAGTTGCCGGACAAACTGCGTCGCTGGGCCGGCAACATACAGGCGAGCGGCAAACAACTCCTCGCACTCATCAACGACCTGCTCGACCTCGCCAAGATTGAGGCCGGCAAGATGGAGGTAAGGCCCGAGGCATTCGGCCTTGGCGAGGTGTTCGAGGGTCAAGCAGCAATGGCTCGTCCCCTGGCCGAGAAGAAGAACATCGACCTGATCGTACAGCTACCGACTGACCTGCCACCGGCTTACCAGGACGCCGGCAAGTTGCGGCAAATTCTCGCCAATTTGACATCGAATGCCATCAAGTTCACGCCCGAGGGCGGTCGCGTCGTGCTGCGGGCCGACGCGGAGGGCGAGTGGCTCCGCGTCGTTGTCAGCGACACCGGTGTCGGCATCGCCCCGGAGGATCAGGAGGCGGTATTCGACAAGTTCCGGCAAGCGGCCAACCCCATGACGCGCGACCACGGCGGCACGGGCCTGGGCCTGTCGATCGTTCGC
>CAZNSL010001052.1:0-2335 GCA_964574975.1 uncultured Alcaligenaceae bacterium
AAACGCCAACCGGCCAACCAGTTAACAAAAGCCAGTTATGACGCTGCTTCTAATGTAAGTCGTCAACAGGAGGTCTTTATGAGGTTACTGCAACATTGGGTTAGTCGCAGGTATTACGGTGTGTTTTTGCTTGGTGTCGTGTTTATTGGCCTAAGTGCTGTTTACATTGTCATTGGGCAAGACACTCCTGAAGCCACTCGGGCCAGTATCTATGACACCGCGCTGCGTGCATCAGGATTATTGGCGAATCATGCGGCAATGGATCGCGTTACCTTAGATCACGAACTCCGTGAATGTGGGCGACAGATGAAGGCGATTCACACTCGACTCGCGCTAGATCACGCGGCACCTCATCAAAACCCAGATGTGAACCTCGATCGACAACTAGCAGAGATTGAGGATCACATCCTTCGTGAGTATATGCGAGCAGTTAGCAGCCCGTTGAATAACCAGCGGTTTCAGGCGATTCGGGGCCGTGGTCGTGGCGCGACGACGGTGAGAGCGTTCCACCACCCGAACCATCGGATGGCCGGCTGGAGCCATGCCCCGGCCGCCAGCCCCGCCACCGCGGCGACAACCGCCGCGCAGGGGCCGCCCCCGGCCTGCAACGCCCGCGGCTTCCCGACCCCGAACAGCGCCCGCAGCACCACCGCCAGGTTGTGAGCCGCCACGTGCACCAGGTAGCGCTTCGTCACGTTGGCGAACCCCCGCAGCCACGTCCGCCGGGCCCCGCCCGTCTCGCACACGTGGGCGAAGCTCCGCTCCACCCGCTCGCTCCGCAGCCGCTGCAACCGCCGGCCCTTCGCCCCCGCCACCCGCCGCCGGTTCAGCCGCACCGCCCGCCGCTGGGCCGCCGATAATCCGCTCCGGCCCCGCTTGGCCCGCGGCCGCTTCGGCTCCGGCACGTACGTCCGCAAGCCCAGCCCCTCGGCCGTCGCCAGCTCCCCGGCCGCGTGATACGCCTTGTCCGCCGCCACCTCCGTCAGGTCCACGGCGCTACCCGCCGACCGCAGGTGCTGCTCGGCCAGCAGCACCGCGTCCACCAGCGCCCCCGCGTCGCCCCGGTCCGCCGGGTGGATCTGCACCCCAACCACCAACTCGCTCTCGAGCTGCACCACATGTTCCGCCTTGTACGCCAGGTGCGTCCGCCCGTCCTTCATCTTCGTCACCCGCGCGTCCGGGTCGGCCGGCGACTCCCACTCCGCGTTGGAACAGGTCTTGTCCGGCCGGGCCTTGTCGAACCGCCGCAGGTCCGCGTCGGTCGGGCCCTCGATCCCGGCCTCGGCGGCCAGCCGCCGCAGGAACGCCTTGTAGTCCTCGCCCGTGTCCTTGCGGACGATCGACTTCATCGCCGCGTTCGCCTCCAGCGTCGTCGCGTCCACGCCGACCGCCCGGCCGGCCAGCAGCTTCTTCGCGTGGGCCAGCCGCAGCACCCAGTCGAAGACCGCCTCGTGGGCCGCCTCCGGCAGCCGCTGCCGCACCCGCGTTAGCGACGAATGGTCCGGCGTCGCCTCCGTGACCGGCACCCCCAGGAACGCCCGCAAGGCCAGGCTGTCGGCGCACCGCCAGGCGATGCCCCGCTGCGAGTCGATGCCCTCGAAGTAGCCGACCAGCAGCATGCGGAAGTAGACGCCCGGCGGGATGCCCGGCCGGCCCCGGCCGTCGGCGTAGTGCGGCCGGCACAGGCCCTCGGCGAACCGGTCGAAGCCGGACTCGGCCAACAGCCGGTTGAGCCGGTCGTAGAACGGGTGCCCGGCCGAGCGCGGCAGGTCGGCCGAGGTGACGAACAACTCGCCCTGGTGCGAATTCGGCCGGCGGCCCAACGCCATGACGGCGGCCCTCAGGATAGGATGCCCCACCTTACTACGCGCCACACCGACCCAAGGTTGGCGAGTTTTTCAACGGGCTGTTAGGTCCGTCAAAGGGCCAATCTGTTATTCCAAAGACAACTACCTTATTGCTTGGTTAGAGCGGCGAATGCGCATGCGTTGCATCGACTCCATACAAATGATCGAACGCCAACTCGTTTTGTATCGAATGCGATATGGCCCATTACCATCGACGTTACAGGATATCTTCCATCTCGCACCTTCGAAAAACATATTAGTCATTACGCCAGCAGACCTTGTGGATCCATGGGGCCGAGATTACTTGTTTGATGTATTTGGTTCTCGCAACCAAGGAAAAAGAACTGACATCTGGTCACTGGGTTCCTACCTTGATAGCCCAAACGAATCAGTGATTGGCAATTGGGACTACGGGATCAGCGCCAATACACCAGACGAAGTGGAGATTCTCCAGGGGACTGTTAGGCCTCGGTAGAAGCAGTGTTATA
>CAZNSL010001053.1:0-2334 GCA_964574975.1 uncultured Alcaligenaceae bacterium
GAACCACGCCACCTCGTTGGCGAAGGGCGAGATGTAGTACATGCGGTCGACGATGGTGACGTACTGGTTGTAGTCGAGGTGCTCGCCGAGTTTCTCGAAGCCGGAGTGCAGGTAGCCGATGTCCGGCACGACGCGGACGACGCGCTCGCCGTCGAGCGTCAGGATGAGGCGCAGGGTGGTGTGAGTGGCGGGGTGTTGCGGGCCGAAGTTGAGCGTCCAGAGGAATTCCTTGTCGGCTCCCTGTTCCGTCGGCTCGGTGGTGTAGTCGAGGACTTCCAGCGGCATCGTGCATTACCCCTCGGCCCGCGTCAACGGCGTGAAGTTGTGCCGCTCGCCGTAGCCGCGCAAGGGGTAGTCCTTGCGCAACGGGTGGCCGGCGAACCCTTCCGGCATCAGGATGCGCCGCAGGTCCGGGTGGCCCGCGAAGTCGATGCCGTACATGTCGAACACCTCGCGCTCCATCCAGTCGGCCCCGCGCCACAGCGGAAACGCCGACGGTAGCGACGGGTCCGGTTCGTTGACGAACGTCTTGACGATGAGCCGTTCGCCGGTCGTCGTGTTCGACAGGACGTAGGCAACGCCGAAGCGGTCGGTCGCATCGGGGTAGTGCAGGTAATCGACGGCGGTGACGTCCACGAGCAGGTCGAAGCCGGCCTTCTTGAGCGCTTCGAGCGCGGCGTAGAGCCGGTCGGGCGCGACGACGGCCCGCGCGTTGTCGCGGAACGTCGAGGCCGTGGCCCCGAACTGCGATTGCAACATCTCAACGGCGGACATCAGTTTCCGGCTCAAATAGGAGCCGCGAGCGTAAGCGAGCGTTTAGAGCGTCTAACCGCTCGCTCACGCTCGCGGCTCCGAAAACTCTCACCCCTTCAGCCGCGTCGCCGTGGTGTAGTCGCCCGGCACGACGATCGCTGCCGTCTCCGGCACCGCGGCCGCCAGCGACTGCGGCCCCTCGTACGTTTTGCGCTCGGCGAACTCGCGGCCGAGGACGGTGCCGGTCTGCTGAATCTTCGCTTGCAAGTCCATGATCGAGCGGATGAGCTGCTCCGGCCGCGGCGGGCAGCCCGGCACGTACACGTCCACCGGCAGGAAGCGGTCCACGCCCTGTACGACAGCGTAGGTGTCGAACACTCCTCCCGACGAGGCACACGCCCCCATCGAGATGCACCACTTCGGCTCCGGCATCTGGAGCCAGATGCGTTGCAGGACGGGCACCATCTTCATGACGACGCGGCCGGCCACGATCATCAGGTCGCACTGCCGCGGCGTGAAGCGCATGACCTCCGCGCCGAAGCGGGCCAGGTCGTAGCGACTGGAGGCGGTCGCCATCAACTCGATACCGCAACAGGCCGTGGCGAACGGCATCGGCCACAAGCTCGACGCCCGCACGAAGTTGGCGAGGAAGTCGAGCTTGGTGACCAGGAAGTTCTCGTTGGGCTTCAACGCCGGCTTCACCGCCACTGGAACACCCCCTTGCGCCAGGCGTAGACGTAGGCGACGGCCAGGGAGGCGAGGAAGACCAGCACCTCCGCGAAGACCAGTCGGCCGAACTCGGCGTTCCAGAACGCGTCGGCCCCGCCGCGGTAGGCGATCACCGCCCAGGGGTACAGGAACAACAGTTCCACGTCGAAGACGAGAAACAGAATGGCGATGACGTAGAACTTGATGTCGAACTGCATGCGCGCATCGCCGATCGGGTCCATGCCAGACTCGTAGGCCATCTGTTTGGTGGCCGTGACCTTGCGCGGGCCGACGAGGTAGGAGCCGACGATGCTGCCGACGGCGAAGGCGATGACGGCGAGCAAGTAGAGGAAGATCGGGTAGTAGGTGGCGAGGTCGAACGCCGGCTCGACACTGGTAGGCGTGACAATCTGTGCGAGAGTCGGCACGGTGGCGGCTGGTCCTTCCGGGTGGGCGACATCGACATGATAGTTCGGGGTGGGGGGCCGTCAAGAAACGCCCTCACGAGCGTCCAGGTTAGCCGCGCCGCGCAGCGGAGCGCAGGGCGGGCGTCGCGCTCCGCTGCGCGTCGCGGCTAACCGAGGCGGAAAAAACTTGTACGCATCCGCCGCCCGGGCGACACTACACCTTCGTCATGCACCGCGGCGCGATGACCGCCGTCCTCAGCCATCTGCGTGCCGTCGCGGCCCGTGGGACCGGTGGCTCATCGGCCGACGCGGACCTAGTCGCTAGTTACGTCGGCACCAACGACGCCGAGGCGTTCGCCGAGATCGTCCGCCGGCACGGGCCATTGGTGTGGGCCGTCTGCCGCGACCGCCTCGCCCCGGCCGACGCCGAGGACGCCTTCCAGGCGACGTTCCTGGTGCTGGCCCG
>CAZNSL010001054.1:0-2329 GCA_964574975.1 uncultured Alcaligenaceae bacterium
CTGCCGCCGGAGGAGTTGGTCAAAAAGCTGCTCAAGCCGGGCGAGAAACTGGCCGATAGCGGCTCGATCCTCGTCGGCGACAAGGGCATCCTGTTCTCGCCGAACGACTACGGCGCCAAGTTCCGTCTGACGCCGGAGGAGGAGTTCAAAGCGGTGCAGACGAAGATGCCGGAGCGGCTGCCGAAGGGGGCCGAACACGACGATGGGAACGACCCGTTCATGAAGCACGAATGGTTCGAGGCGATCAAGGGCGGCCCGGCGGCGATGTCGAACTTCGACTACGCGGCGCTGCTGACGGAGACGATCCTGCTGGGCAACATCGCCATCCGCCTCAACGGCACGCAGCTCGCGTGGGACGGGCCGGCATTGAAGTTCACAAACAGCCCGAAGGCGACACAGTTGGTGACCAAGGAGTACCGCAAGGGGTGGGGGATCTAACGTCTTCGGTACGCGAAACCCCCCCCTCGTTCACAGTATCTGACGCGGAACTCCCTGATTGCGTGGCTCCGCTACGGGGGCGGCAGAGCCGCAAAGACAGTTCGTTCCAAGGCTGAGCCTGGGAACGAGGGGGTTCGGGTGACCGTCCCCGGCTACTGAGCGGCGCACCGAACGCCACTCACCGCACCTCCACCAGCACGCGGAAACCGGTGAGGCCGTTCGCCACCTCCGGCAGGTAGCCCATACGCCGCGTCGCGGTGCAGTCGCTCGCCGGCAGGTTCCACGCCCCGCCGCGCACCGGCCGCTTGGCCGCCGCCGCGCCGAACGCCGCCACCGGCTGGCCCGGCCGAAACTGGATCCGCTCCGCCTCCGCGTAGCTCAGAAAGCAGCGCTCGCCGCACCACTCCCAGACGCTGCCGCACATGCCGAACAGGCCACGGTCGTTGGCCGACAGTTCCATCACCGATCGCGGCTTGCCGACCGACGCCACCCGCGATGCCGTCCGCGGATGGGGAAACTTCGGCCCCGCGGCTAACTCCCACTCGACCTCGTACGGCAGCCGTACCGTCTCGCCCGACTGAGCGCTAGCCCACGCGCAGAACTCGACCGCATCGCCCCAGGTGACGTGCGTGGCCGGCGCGTCCGGCGTGCGCAGCATCCGTTCCCACTCGGCGGCGTCCACTCGCGGCGTGCGGCCGGTGGCCTTCAGGAAGGCGTCGTACTGCGCGACCGTGACCTCCGTCGCTCCCAGGTCGAACGACCGGGCCGGTAGTGGCACGTCGATTTGCGGTGTCTCCAGTTCGTGCGCGTTCGTCGCGGCCGAGCCGATGCGGAAGGTCGCGGCCGGGGCGTCGATCCGCTGGAGTGCCAGCGCCACGCCGGGCAACCGGAGCGTGCGGTCGGGTGCCGCGTCGGCCTTCGGCCTGGTGGCGACGACCGCGGAGCGCTGGCCGCGAACCAGGATCGGCGGGTCGCCGCTGAGGTTGGCCAGCAGGTTCGGCGTCTGCTCCGCGCCGTGAGCGACGACCGTCTCGACGTCCTCGCGCACGGCCTTGCTGACGCTGCCGAACAGCGACAGCCAGGTGACGTTGCCGTCGGCGTCCTTCGCCGCCGGGTCTTCGCCGCGCAGGCCGCGAAGGACGTGGTAGAAGAACAGCCCGTGCTCGTAACGCGGCACCTCGTAGGAACGCTGCCGGTTCGAGCAGCCGAACAGTACTTGCACGCCGGCCGGCAATTCTTGCCGGTTGAAGGCGAGGCCGACACGATCGGGCGTCGGGTTGTCGCGGCAGGCGTCGATCATGACCAGCTTCGCGCGAGCGTTGCTCAGTGCGAGTTGCTCGTACAGTTCGCTGAGCGGCACGAGTGCTTTGGCCCGATCCTCGATCGCCCGACGAGCGTCGGCCGGGACGAGGTAGCACTCGCGGTTGCTGCCGCCGAACTGCCAGCCGTGGCCGGCGAACGCGACCAGGAGCAGGTCGTCCTTGCCGCAGCGACGGGCGGCCTCGGCGAGTCGGTCGCGGACGTTGGCGCGGGTCGGCCGGAGCCGAGCGTCCTTCTGTCGGGTAGTCAGCTTGACGACGCGGTAGCCCTGAGTCGTGAGAACTTCGTCGAGTTTGTTGATGTCGTTCTCGGCCCACATGAGCGGCTCGATGTGCTCGTACTGGTCGATGCCGACGAGGACGGCGACGCGGGTGGCAAAGTCGTCGGCCGCGGCGACTGGGCCAGCGAAGGCGACGATGAGAAGGATGCAGGTGCGGGCCACGGACGAGTCTCCACACGGGGGCATGTGAGACGCTTGCGACGGTGCTCGATTAGGGAAACGCGAAGCCGTGCCGGTTCGGACGCGGGCGCGCAGAAAAAGGTGTCACGGGTTAGCGACGCTTCGCAGAAG
>CAZNSL010001055.1:0-2323 GCA_964574975.1 uncultured Alcaligenaceae bacterium
GCTGGCCGATGTCGGTTTGGCTGACGCCCGACCTGGAGCCGTTCTACGCCGGCACCTACTACCCGCCGCGCGACCAATACGGCCGGCCGAGCTTCCGCCGCGTCCTGACCGCGCTGGCCGAGGCGTGGCGCGACCGCCGCGACCAGATCGGCAAGACGGCCGACACCATCGCCGACCACCTGCGCCGCCACGGCGAACTGACCCCGGCCGAGGGCGAACTGTCCGACGAGCTTCTCAAACGGGCCGCAATGGTGATGAAGCGGGCACACGACCCGCGGCACGGCGGCTTCGGCAACGCGCCGAAGTTCCCGCACGCGCTCGAGCTGCGGCTGGCATTGCGGCTGTGGCTGCGCTTCGGCGATGAGGAGTTGTTGAGCGTCGCCAAGCTGACGCTCGACAAGATGGCCCGCGGCGGCATCTACGACCACCTCGGCGGCGGCTTCCACCGCTACAGCGTGGACGCGCAATGGCTGGTACCGCACTTCGAGAAGATGCTCTACGACAACGCGCTCTTGACCCTTGCCTACGTCGAGGCGTTCCAGGCGACCGGCGACGCGTTCTACCGACGGGTCGTCGAGGAGACGTGCGATTACGTCGGACGAGAGATGACCAGCCCGCCGGGGGCATTCTACTCGACGCAGGATGCCGATAGCGAGGGCGTCGAAGGCAAGTTCTTCGTCTGGTCGCGGTCGGAGGTCATGGCGGTTCTCGGCGCGGACCTCGGCGAGCCGTTCTGCAACGTCTACGACGTGAGCGACGCCGGCAACTGGGAGGGGCACAACATCCTCAACCGCCTGCGCACCGACGAGCAGGACGCCAAGTTGCTCGGCCTGTCAGTCGAGGAATTGCGGGCGAAGCTCGCCGATGCCCTCGCGAAGTTGCTCGCCGTGCGCTCGCAGCGCGTCTGGCCGGGGCGCGACGAGAAAATCCTCGCGTCGTGGAACGGCCTGATGATCGGCGCACTCGCGCGGGCCGGAGCCGTGCTGGGCCGCACGGACTACACCGCTGCCGCGGCAAAGGCCGCCGACTTCGTGCTGACGCAAATGCGCGGCGATGATGGCCGGCTCTACCACACCACCGGCGTCGGCCAACCGCCGAAGATCGACGCGCACCTCGAAGATTACGCCTACCTGATCGACGCGCTGGTGTCGCTCTACGAGGCGACGTTTGCCCCGCGCTGGCTGACGGCCGCGGGCGAACTGGCCGGACTGATGCTCGACCGCTTCGCCGATCCGGCCGGCGGCTTCTTCACGACGGCGGCCGGCCAGTCGGACCTGATCGTGCGCCTCAAGGACCGTCACGACGGTTCGACGCCAAGCGGCAACGCGATGGCCGTCACCGGGCTGTTGCGCCTCGCCGCGCACACCGACGAGGCGCGCTGGCGCGAGGCGGCCGAGCGCACGCTGACGGCGTTCCACGGCGAGATGGCCGACAACCCGCTCGCGTCTGGGCAGATGCTGACGGCGCTCGACTTCTTCCTCGGCCCCTTGCAGCAAGTCGCCGTGATCGGTTCGGCGGACGACGAGGAAACGGACCGCGTGCTGGAGGCAGCGCGTTCGACCTTCGCGCCGCACCGGGTGCTGGCGTTCCACGACCCCGCTTCCGGCGAGGCGACGCTGCCGTTGGTCGCGGGCAAGCCGGCGGGGCACATGGTGCGGACGTTCGTGTGCGAGAACTACGCCTGCGACACGCCGCTCGACGGAGCGGTGCAGGCGGTCGCGGCTAAACGGGGCGGTTCACTTGTCGCCCCTTTCCCCCCTTGTTACCTTGGTCTGATGCCGCTTTCCCTCGAACAGTACGCGACCTGGCTCGACGGCCGCGACCTGCCCTGGCCGGTCGCCCCGCCGCCGCAGCCGGTCAAGGCCAAGCCGCACTTGCCGCCGCTACCGGAGGTGCGGGCCGTCCTCTGGACCGTCTACGGCACGCTCCTCAGCATCCCATTCGGCGAACTCGTCTTCGAGCACCCGACCGAGTTCGTCATGACCGCGGCTCTGGAGAAGACGATCCACGAGTTCAAGATGTGGGCGTCGATGAGCCGCAAGCCCGGCGCGCCGTCGGAGTACTTCGGTCACCTGTACAAGATGGAACTCGACAAGCTGCGGATGGCCCCCAGCCCCGGCGAGAAGTACCCGGAGATTCCGTCGGAGCGGCTCTGGGAGGAGCTAATCAAGAAGCTGCTACAGAAGGAGTACAAGTTCGACGCCAGCTTCTACGGCTCGCTCAACGAGTACGCCCGCAAAGTGGCGTACTTCTTCCACGCCAGCCTCCAGGGCACGGCCTGCTACCCGAATGTGGGGCAGGCGCTGCGCAGCGTTATCGAATC
>CAZNSL010001056.1:0-2321 GCA_964574975.1 uncultured Alcaligenaceae bacterium
GCTTCACGAATGCCTCGACCAAAAACGGCAGATCGGCCGACCGCGCTCGCAAGGGCGGCAGGTGGATCGGCAGCACGCCGAGCGGCGCGACCGGCTCGGCGTCGTAGCCGGCCGCGAAGCCGACGCCGGCCTCGGCGAGTTGCTCGGCCGTGTCCTGTCGCAGCGACTCAGGCAAAGCGTCCGGTGCGTGCAGGTACAGCGTGCCGAGCCAGGCCGGGTGATCGGGACCGAGCGGTCCACGCAACACGCCGCGCACCGCGTCGTACGGCAGGGCGGCGCAATCGAGCGAAATGAAAGGCAACAGCCGCCGCGGCCCCGCGTGGTGAATTGCTCGCGCCAGCCAGCCCTTGCCGGTGCCGGGTTCGCCGACGAGCGTCACCGGCGCGCCGGAGCGGGCCGCCAGCCGCGCGAGTTCGACGGCTCCCTTGAGGGCGGGGCAGCCGTCGGCCACGGCGTCGAGCCGGTAGCGCTCGGCCGCCTCGGCGCGCACGGCGGCCCACGGCTCCAGCATGACGCGGGCCACGGCCGGGTTTCGCGCGTCGGTCGCGGCCACGCGGCCGACGATGCCGAGCAGCCCGTCGGCGTCGGTCAGCGGCAGGTACTCGACCTCCCACCACGGCGGGCCGATCTCATCGCCGGGTCGCGGCCGTTGGGCGCGGGCCGTTTGGCCTTGCATCACTTCCGCAGGCGGCGCAAGCGTGCGGCCGAGGGCGGCCAACGGGTGGCCGGTGGCGCGACGGGTGCAGGTTAGCCCGCGGGCGTCGGCGAACGCGACGCCGGATAAGGTCTCGAAAGCGCGGTTAGCAAAAACGAGCTTGCGGGCGCGGTTGAGGACGAAGACGGGGTCGCGGCTGTGCTGGAAGAAGCCGCGCCAGCGGAATGTGTCGGACATGACGGTTAACGTATCCGTTTCACCGCGACGCGCAGTGGAGCGCTCGCTCTGCTGCGCGTCGTGGCTAAACGGGCGGTCACATCAGCGACGACAGTACGAACAGCGCCAGCCCGATGCCGCCGAGGAACACGGTCATGCGGAAGCCCCAGCGTACCGCCTCGCGGACGATCGCGTCGGTGCGCTCGAAGCGCGTCGCACTGTACACCAGGCTGACGACCACGATCAGGATCGGCAGCTCCCAGTAGATGCTCGCGGCCAGCGGGATCATGGGACCGCCTTCTTCGGCTGCGCCGCCGGCTCGGCCGCGCCGAACGCGGCTCCCGACAGAGCATCGTAGATCACCAGGATGTTCAGCACGCCGGCGATCACCGTGTAGACCCAGCCGAGGTCCCAGTGTTTGTCGCCGTTGCGCTGCAGGTCGTTCAGCTCTTTCTCGCTCGGGGCAGCCTCGAACCGGGCACGGAACTCCGGCCAGGTGTCGATCGGGCCGCGGTCGACGTTCGGCGGGTCGCTACGGTAGTGCCACAGGGCCGGCCAGGCGACGATCCCGACCCAGAACTGGGCCGCGTAGTGCGGACGGTTGTACAGGTTGTTGGCCCACTTCGGCAGGTTCCACGCCGGCACCCCCTGGGCCGTGTCCGCCAGGAACACGTTGCTCCAGTTGCCCAGGTACATGCCGTAGAAGAACAGCGAGTAGATGCTGACCAGGAACAGCACGCCCTTGAACGTGCGGCCCTGGTAGAGCTGGCCGAGGCCCGGCACGAGGTAGCTCAAGACGGCCGCGAATGGGTCGAGCTTGGCCGGCGTCGGCGGGGCGGGCGGTCGTTCGGCCGACGGCGGCGGCGGCAGGAGCATCGTCATGGCACCAGCAGTTCGGTCAGCGGCGCGCCGCATTTACGGCAACGCGTCCAAACCGTCACTATAGGGACCGGCCGGGCCAGCTCCAACCGTGGTACTCGGCGACGCCCCAGGCGGCGGCGGCGAGCAGCATCGTGATGCCGGCCGTGCCGAGCATCGCGCGGCCGATGGGGCCGCACACGAAGCGGCCCGGTGGGCCGAACAGGCCGAGGATGGCATCGAACAGTTGGTTGAACGCGACCAATGGTGCGAGCAAGGGCGACGGTGGCATGTCGCGGCGCGGGCGATAGCTGTGCATCGGTTCCGGGATCGGTTGCGGCGGCGCGAATGCCGGCTCGGCCGGTGGCGGAGTTTCGACGCGCATCGCCGCTGGCGGAGGCGCGGTCGGCGGCGGCTCGGCCGGCGGGGGTGGAGCGAGGACGGAGCTGCCGAACTGCGGGTTGAGGTTGATCGACCAGCCGCGCTCGAACGCCGGCGGCGCGGCGGCCGGCGGTTGAACCGGCCCGGAGTCGGCGAGCAGCACCATCGCCGGCGGCTGCCAGCCCTGGCCCGCGGCCGCGCGCTGTGGCGG
>CAZNSL010001057.1:0-2321 GCA_964574975.1 uncultured Alcaligenaceae bacterium
CACGCGATGGACACGCCGTTCCAGTGGACCAAGCAGGTCGCCAGCCACTTCGGCGGCACCCGCAACCCGATGATCGTCTCGTGGCCGGCACGGATCAAGGACCTGGGCGGGCTACGCACGCAGTTCACGCACACGATCGACCTCGTGCCGACGATCTACGACGTGTGCGGCATCAACGCCCCGACGATGCTCAACGGGGTCGAACAGAAACCGATCGAGGGCACCAGCTTTGCCGCCACGTTCACCGACCCGAAGGCCCCGGAACACCGCAAAACTCAGTACTTCGAGATGGCCCTCAACCGCGGCCTCTACCACGACGGGTGGATGGCGTCGGCCATGTCGTTCCCGCCGTGGCAGCCCAATCGCGAAGCCTTCGACCCCGACAAGCAGACGTGGGAGCTTTACAACATCGCCGAGGACTTCTCGCAGGCGAACGACCTCGCGGCCAAGCAACCCGAGAAGCTGCGGCAGATGCAGGACCTGTGGTGGGTCGAGGCGGCGAAGTACAACGTGCTGCCGCTCGACTGGCGCGGCACCATCCGCATGAACGCGGAACTGATGGGCCGCCCGAGCCTGACCCGCGGCCGCAAGTCGATGACGTACTTCCCCGGCACCGTCGGCCTTCCCGACGCGGCCTCGCCGCCGATGACGAACAAGTCGTGGACGATCACTGCCGACATCGAGTTGCCCGACGCTAAGGCGAACGGCATGATCGTGACGCACGGCGGCCTGGAGGGCGGCTACGGCCTCTACTTGCGCGGCGGCGTGCCGACCTTCGTTTACAACTTCCTGTCGGTCGAACGCCTTACCTTCGCGGGGAAGGAGCCTCTGCCCAAGGGCAAGTCGAAACTCGTCGTCGATTTCAAGTACGACGGCGGCGGCATGGGCAAGGGCGGGACGGTCACCCTGTCCGCCAACGGCAAGGCGGTCGCCGAGGGTCGGCTGGCACGGACGATCCCGATTCAGTTCTCGCTCGGCGAGGGCCTGGATGTCGGCCTGGACGTCGGCTCGGCGGTGGACTTCACCTACAAACTGCCCTTCGCCTTCACGGGGACGATCGAGAAGGTCACGGTCGAGTTGAAGTAGCTCCGGCCACCGGGCCGGTCGAAGTCGGTACCGCGGGTTTGCGACGCCGACTGCGACCGTGCCCGAACGGCCACTATCGCCTCGGATCGTTCTCTTTCTCGTGGAGGGACAAACCATGTCGAGCGTCGTCGAAGCCGCGATGGCCGAAGTCGCACAGGCCGAGGCGAGACAATCGCAGGCCGAGGACACCGTCAATCAAAAACAGGTCGAACTGCTCGCGGCCCGGCAAACGGCCGTCGCGGCGGACATCGAGCGCGCGGAAACCAACCTGCGGCAGGCCGAAGTCGAGTTGCTGGCCGCCCAGGGCCAGCTCAGCGAGGCCCAGGCGAAACTGCGGTCGGCCGAGGGAAGTTGAAGCACCGATGCCGCGGCGGGGTCGGCATTCGGCGGCTCCGGTTAGCCCGGCGATTGCGCGCCAATACAGTAGGCCACAAACGAGTTCGCCCATTTCATTTCTCTGAGGAGACACCGTGGTGCGAAGGCATTCGATCCCAACTCTGGCCGTTATCGCGGCCGGCTCGCTGTTCGGCTATCTGGCCGGCACCGGCCAACTCCAGCGGGCGCTCGCGCCCGCCGCAGTCGCGCAGCCGCCGGCCGCGACGACTGACCCAGCCCCGTGCTGCGACGGCGACGCCAAGGGCGTGTTGCTCGCCCGCGCCGATCTTGCGCCACTGCAAACCGCCGTGGCCGCCCTGGCCCCGGCCCAGCCGGCTAGCGGCAAGAAGCCGAACATCCTGGTCATCTTCGGCGACGACGTGGGCCAGTCGAACATCAGCGCCTACACCCACGGCCTGGTCGGCTACAAGACGCCGAACATCGACCGGCTGGCGAAGGAAGGCATGATGTTCACGGACTACTACGCCGAGAACAGTTGCACCGCCGGCCGTTCGACCTTCATCACCGGTCAGGCGTGCCTGCGCACCGGCCTGTCCAAGGTCGGCATTCCCGGGGCCACGGTCGGGCTTCAGAAGGGCGACATCACCATCGCGCAGGCGATCAAGGCGCAAGGGTATTCCACCGGCCAGTTCGGGAAGAACCACCTCGGCGACCGCGACGAGTACCTACCGACCAACCACGGGTTCGACGAGTTCTTCGGCAACCTCTACCACCTCAACGCCGAGGAAGAACCCGAACGGCCCTACTGGCCGAAGGACGACCCGGCTTTCATCAAGGCGTACAAGCCGCGCGGCGTGCTCAAGTGCAGCGCCGATGGCAAGACGGTGGACACCGGCCCG
>CAZNSL010001058.1:0-2319 GCA_964574975.1 uncultured Alcaligenaceae bacterium
GCCCGAGCGCGCCACCGGAGATAAAGCAGCACACCGCCGAGCGACGTCGTCGCCGCCATCAGATCCGCACGCCCGACGATGTTGGTGACCGCTTCGGTCGAGAGCGGCAGTACCGCCCAGACGGCGGCGGTGACGGCCGCCGTCCACCGCGATGACGTGACTCTCGCGGTGACGCGCCACAGCAGCAGCACGTTGACGACATGCAGCACGAGATTGACGGCGTGGTAGCCGAACGGCCGGTCGGCGTTGCCGAGCACCGCGTAGTTGAAGAGATAGCTCAGCGTGGAGAGCGGCCGGTAGAGGCCGCTCTCGCCGTAGGGCCACCAGTAACTGTGGTGCAGGATCAGCCGCAGGTTCTCGGCCGACACCTCGTGGACGCGCGGGTCGCGCAGGATCAACTGGCGGTTGTCGAGGGCGAAGCCGGCGAGCAGGCCGTTGCTGTAGACGGCGCAGCAGAGGAGCGCCAGGCCCACGGCGGTCCACCACAGCGAGCGATCCACCGGCGAGTCCGCCGCTGTCGTGGAGGGGGCCGGTGCGGTTCGCTCGCGCCGCCGGCGCGCCTCTCGCGACCCGTCGCGCGCAGCCATCAGTGCGTCGTGGCCTGGGGCAGCGGCGACGGCGCGCGTCCGCCAGCGTGCTGCACGCCCCAGGTGACCATGGCCCGGATGATGGGCCGCAGGTCCTCGCCCTTCGGCGTGAGGACGTACTCCACCCGGGGCGGATGTTCGTTGTAGCGGCGGCTCTCGACGATGCCGGCCCGCACGAGACGCCTGAGGCGCTCGGTCAGGGTGGTGGTCGTGATGCCTTCCTTCGAGTCGAGGAACTCGGCGAAGCGCTTCTTGCCGCGCATCAGGTCGCGCACGACCAGCAGTGACCAGCGATCGCCCAGCACGTCGAGCGTTCTCGACACCGGACACAGCGAGCGCTTCGGAATGGCGGTGCGTCGCGACGCGGAGGGTGCCGGCATGGTCGCGACAGTCTATCAGGATCCAGATAGCGGCCGTGAGTGACTTGCGAAATGCAAGTGACACACACTACGATGCTTCTCATCCATGCTGAACCGTTCCGGATTCATCCGCGCCGTTGCCGGCGTTCCAGTGCTCGTCTGCGCGTCTGCCCTCATGCTCTTCGCCCAGGGCCGGCCAGCCTCGCCGCCTCCCGGAGAGGCACCGCCGCCGGTGCCGCCGGCCGTGGTCTCCAGGGACACGGCCGGGCATGTCACCGTGCGGGCGGTGCGTGTGCCGAGTGCCATCCGCATCGATGGCCGGCTCGACGAACGGGCCTATGCGGAGACCGAGGCCATCAGCGATTACCTGCAGCAGGAACCCAATGAAGGGCAGCCTGCCACGGAGAAGACCGAGTCGTGGGTCTTCTTCGACGACGACAACATCTACGTGTCGGCGCGGTGCTGGGACACGCATCCCGAGCGCATGGTCGCGAACGAGATGCGGCGCGACACCAACCAGCTCCGGCAGAACGACACGTTCGCGGTGCTCCTCGACACGTACCACGACCGGCGGAATGCGTTCCTGTTCTACGCGAATCCCATCGGCGGCTTCGCCGACAGCCAGATTACCGACGAGAATCCGCCGAACGTCGACTGGAACACCATCTGGGACGTGAAGACCGGCCGCTTCGACGGCGGATGGACCATCGAGATGGCCATCCCGTTCAAGTCCCTCCGGTACGGGCCCGGACGCGACCAGACCTGGGGCATCAACCTGCGGCGGGTGGTCCGCTGGAAGAACGAGTGGTCGCACCTCACCCAGATCCCGCGCGCGATGACGACCTTCCGCGGCATCCTCAAGGTCTCGTCCGCGGCGACGCTGGTCGGGTTGCAGGTGCCGGCGGTCGGCCCCAACATCGAGCTGAAGCCGTACGCCATCTCCAGCGTGTCCACGGACAACACCGCCAGGCCGATTGTGACGAACGATCTCGCGGCCCGCATCGGCGGCGACGTCAAGTACGGCATCACCCCGAACCTCACCGCCGACTTCACCGTCCGCACCGACTTCGCCCAGGTCGAGGTGGACGAGCAGCAGGTCAATCTCACGCGCTTCAACCTGTTCTTCCCGGAGAAGCGCGACTTCTTCCTCGAGGGCCAGGGCATCTTCGCGTTCGCCGGGCGTCAGAGTTCAGGGCTGAACGCCGGCGTCGGCGACACGCCCTACCTCTTCTTCAGCCGACGCATCGGGCTGGACGCGGGCCGTTCGATCCCGATCCAGGCCGGCGGGCGCATGACGGGCAAGGCGGGGAAGTTCTCGATCGGCGCCCTCAACGTGCAGACGGCCGACGACGCGGCGGTGAACGTGGAATCGG
>CAZNSL010001059.1:0-2314 GCA_964574975.1 uncultured Alcaligenaceae bacterium
GGCAAAGCCACCAGAATGTAAACATCGCCTTGTCCGGTCCGAGGTCGCGCTCGAGTTGTTCGTAATCGGCGTACGTCAATTCCCACGGAGCCTTGGTCAGTTTGCGGGCGTAGGCGTATGCCCGTTGTTCGGCGGGCGGAAAACTCGACCAATCGCTGCTGGCTAGCCCGCATTTCTCACCGTCCGTAAACTCGGCGGCTCTTCCGCGGTAGAAGTGTTTGTTCCACCAAGCACTTGCCACAACGGAAGGAGCCACCGAGCTATGACAGACTGTAGTCACCGCGCACTCACTTTCCAAGCCCTTGCCCGTCGCGACGTGGTCGCGGATTTTCAGGGGGGGCGGATTACCTCCGATGGCGGCGCCCTGCTGTTGCGTGAACTCGAAGCGCGGCTGGGTCTGTTCGACGGACTGGCCGCCTGTTTCAGCGATCACCGCGACCCCGAACGCATCGAGCACTCGATCGAGGCGTTGCTCCGGCAACGCCTCTTCGGCCTCTGCCTCGGCTACGAAGACCTCAACGACCACGACCGCCTGCGGCACGATCCGCTGATGGCCACGCTCGTCGGCGTCGCCGATCCACTCGGCGAATCGCGGCATCGGCCGACGGATCGCGGCAAGGCGCTCGCGGGCAAGAGCACGCTCAACCGCCTCGAACTCACGCCGGTCGGCGCCGACGAAGGCAGCCGCTACAAGAAGATCGTGGCGCACGTCGACAAGCTCGCGGACTATCTGCTGGAGGTGTACGTTCGCCAGCAGGCGACGCCGCCGACGCGAATCGTGCTCGACCTCGACGCGACCGACGATCCGGTGCACGGCGATCAACTCGGCCGCTTCTTTCACGGCTACTATGGCCACTACTGTTTTTTGCCGCTCTACATCTTCGCGGGCGATCATCCGCTGGCGGCGATCCTGCGGCCGAGCGACATCGACGCCTCGGCGGGGAGCCTCCTCCACGTCCAGCGGATCGTGAAACGGTTGCGGCAGCAGTGGCCGGACGTCGAGATCGTGCTGCGGGGCGACAGCGGCTTCTGCCGGGACGATCTGATGACGTGGTGTGAAACACACGGCGTGGATTACCTCTTCGGACTGGCCAAAAACAAGCGATTATCGAGGATACTCGGCGCGGAGTTGCACGAGGCGAAGACGGCGTTCGCTCGGACGAACGAACCGGCGCGGGTGTTCAAGGACTTCGTCTACCGCACGCACAAGAGTTGGAGTCGCGAGCGACGCGTGGTCGGCAAGGCCGAGCATTTGAAAGGCGACAAGGCGAACCCGCGCTTCGTGGTCACGAGTTTGAGTCCCGACGCGTTCGAGGCGAAGGCACTGTACGAAGTCGAGTATTGCGCTCGCGGCGAAATGGAGAACCGCATCAAGGAGCAGCAGTTGTTCCTGTTCGCCGACCGCCTCAGTTGCGAGACGATGCGGGCGAATCAATTGCGACTGTTGTTATCGACCATGGCCTACGTCCTGATGCGGGCCTTCCGCGAATTCGGTCTGAGCGAGACGCCGCTGGCGAAGGCGCAGTGCGACACGATCCGGCTGCGTCTGTTCAAGATCGGCGCGCTCGTGAAGGTGAGCGTGCGACGGGTCTGCGTGTCGTTCTCGGAGTCGTATCCGTGGCGCGAGCTGTTCGCGAACGTCTGGTCGAACCTGCAACGACTGACCCGGCCGCCCGACGTCTCGCGGCCGCTGCCCTCCCCGGCGACGGGATAGCAAACTCGCCGCGGTGAAAACGGTGAAGAAATGGTTCGCCGAACGCGGATCGGGTCCGCGGTCCGTCGCGATCGGGAAACGGGCGTGACAAACCACGGTTCGTCGTCGTTTCCCACAGAATCCAGCCCGGTCAAGAACGAAAAAACTGTCCCCGCCCGCCACCCCAAGTCCGCTCCGCACCGAAAACCACCACCGTCAACTCAAATCGAGGCTTGGTGAGAAATGGGGGCTAGCTACCTTGCGTTTCTCGCCTGGTCGAACGGCGGATTGTTCATCGAAGGCGACCGCGAATTCGCCATGCTCGGAGCGGAGGAATTGCGGGATTACCTGCTGACGTACGAATTGCCGTTCATGATGACGGGAACCGTTCCTGTCGGGACCGACGGGCAGGGTGGTTTGTATCTGATCGATCTGCGCAACGCGGCCGATTCGAATGGCGAATATCCGATTCTTCATACCCTTGCGGACCGTTTGACCTTCGACGATGCCGAGCCGATCGCCAGCGCTTTTCCCGATTTGTTCACGAATCCCAAGTGATTAACGCCACGGGTCGGCATCGTTGTAGCCGATGGCCCCCAGCGGTTCGCCCGTGTGCCGGTC
>CAZNSL010001060.1:0-2312 GCA_964574975.1 uncultured Alcaligenaceae bacterium
GCCGTTGTTGTCGAAATCAACTTGTGAGTTTGATCCGGTGGCGCCGAAGCCACCGCCGAAAGCGGCGAAGTCCGTCGCATCGACGCTGCCGCTGTTATCCAGGTCGCCGAAGAATCGCCGCAGGCCCGGATCATTGAGCGTGCTGGTGAAGCTTTGCGAAGGGATCGCCAGTTGCCAGCGTCCGTCGGCGAGTGAGCCACTTTCCACTGTCGCACTTGCCGCGGTACCATTCGCATTGTCGAACGTCAGCATCACGCTCGTGACCATGCCGCCAGGCGGTGACACGATGATGCGGCCGTTCGCGCCCGTGGCACCCGTCTGCACGAATCCGGCGGCACCGCTCGTACGGGTCAGCGTGACGGCGCCGAGACCTGTCAACGTCGCGGCGTCCACCGGCGCGGGGAAGGTAACCTGGATGCCCGTCAGCCGCGACCTCTGGACCGCGCCGCCATTCACCTGAGTCGTTGGCGCTAGAGGATTGTTGACGCCGACCATGACGCCGCCGCCGAAGCTCGTCACCCAGATCTCGTTGGCGTCCGACGGATTGAAGAAGACCCGCTCCGGCTGGCGGAACTTGTAACTTGCCACCGGCGCGAACGTCGGCGTCGTGCTCCGGATATTGCTTGAATACCAGAGACCATCGGTTTCGGTGGTCACGAAGAGTTCATCCGGATCGAACGGGTTGAATGTTGCCGAGGTGACGCGGTCGAGGCTGAGGACGCGGGTCCAAGTCACGCCTCGGTCGGTGGTCTTGTAGAGTCCGCCGAGTCCGTTGGGCGGCCCGCCCCAGCCGCTGAAGACACCTGCATACCAGGTCTGTTGGGTCAGATCGTGGGGATCGATGATCACGTCCTTCGTCCAGTACCGCAAGCCGGGCGCGCTGCGGTCACTCCAGCTCGTGCCGCCGTTGGTGCTGACGAAGACGCCGGAACTCTGTGTGAATGTTCCGCTGGAGTTGCGGCGGCCCGAGTAAGTGGCGACCAGTGTACCGTCGCCGAGCACGAAGACGTTGAACGCATGCCCTTCCGTCCGCGGCGGGGCGGCGAGCTTCGTCCAGGTGGAGGCAGCACCGGCGTTCAAGTTGTTCGTCACATAGATGCCGCCATCGACCGAATCGGCAACGGAGGCGTAAAGCCGGTTCGGGTTGGCGGGATCGGCCGCGACCCAACAGACGACATTGCCGAAGTCGTGCAGCGTGCTCCAGTTCGCTCCGCTGTCGGTGGAGAAGAGAACGGCCCCGTTGCCGCCGTTGATCTTGGCGTCGGTGAGGTACGTACTCTGGTAAAGGTCGTGCACGCTGGCGACGGCCGCGTAGATGGTGCTTCCGCTCTGAACGATGCGGTACATCGAGTTGCGGGTATGGCCGAGGTAATTGAAACCGAAGTTCAGACCGTTGTCGGTGCTGCGCTGTCCGCGTACGTCGGAGTTCGCGATGAGCACGTTGCCGTTACCGGGCCAAGCGACTTGCCAGGAGGTCGTGTTGTCGAGTCCGCTGTCGCGGTAGCTCTTGAACTTCGGGGTGAGTGCGTTCGCGGCGTTGAGATCTGCGGGGTTGACGTAGAGGGCTTTCCAGGTCGCCCCGCCGTCCGTGGAGGAATGGGCATAGCCGTAATCGGTGAGGATCATTTGCTGGGAGTCGGCACTGTTGATGGTGAAGCCGAGTGCGATTTCGCCGTAGGTCCAGTCGCGGTCGCCGCCATGGCCGCTCCAGCCGGTCTGAACGTTCTTGTTGTTGGCGGTGATGAGCACGTCGTACCAGGTCGTGCCCCCGTCGGGAGATTTGACGACCGTCGGCTTGCCGGCAGCGCCGCCGCCGGCGACGAAGAGATTGGTCGTATCGTTGGCGGCCATCGCGGCGAAGAACGGCGTCGTGCCGGCGGGGAGCGTTTCGACGGCCCAGTTGGCATCGCCCAGTGTCAGTGTGAGGGCCTTGCCGTCGCCGCTGTTCTCGTAGGGCGCCATGCCGGAGTAGACGTCGTTCACGTTATTCGTGACGGCAACGAACCGCGTGACGCCGCCACTCTTCCCTCCGGCGAATGAAACAATTCGCTGGTCGCCCGGTATGCCGCCGAGCGCCTGGATGGCGAAACTCGCGCCGTTGTCCGTGCTGACGAAGAGGCCGAGGTTGGTTCCGAGGTAGACTGTGTTCCCATCCCAGAACGCTCCGCCGAGGAAGATGCCGGCCCCGTCCGAAGTGGTGTGGCGCGCGTTCCACGATGCCCCGCCGTCGCCAGAATAATAGAGCGTGTCATAACTGGTGACGACGAGCCGGTTCGAATTGTTCGGATCAGCGTACAGGTAGTAGGCACCGC
>CAZNSL010001061.1:0-2303 GCA_964574975.1 uncultured Alcaligenaceae bacterium
GTAGCCGACGATGCCGGGGTCGGCCGGCGGCACGGCACTGTTGCCGAGTTGGTTCGCCGCGATGCCGGTCGTGTTGAAATTGAATCCGGGGATCGCCGACTGCGGCAGTCCGTTGAGGTCGCGCGTCGTGTTGCCGGGGATGATCCCGCGGCGGAACAGCACCGGACTTTGCCCGCCGAACTCGACGCCGAACTCCTGGTTGTCGCTGAGCGTCACTTCGGCGATCAGGCACTGAATGACCACCTGCGGCGGCATCGCGTCGATCTGCACGACGATCCGCATCAGCTCCGCGAACACCTGCGGCGTGGCGCTAATGAGCAGCGTGTTCGAGATCGCTTCAGGCACGACGACCACGTCGCGCTGGATTTCCTGGAACGCGGTCAACTGGTTGCCGGTCTGCAGGATCGTCTTGTTGTTGGTGACGAACGTCGTCAGCGCGGTCGCCACGTCGGCCGCGAAGGCGTTGCGCAGTTTGTAGACCTGGCTCATGCGCTGCGGCACGTCGGAGCTTTCCAGCTTCGAGATGATCGCGCCGATGACTTCCAGGTCGTTCTGGCTACCGCCGACGATGATGCTGTTGGTGCGGTCGTCCACGCTGATGCGCAGGTCGATCAGCGTTGCACCGGGCGATACCTCACCGCCGGCCGTCAGGATCGGCCGTTGTTGCCCCGCGGTGCCACCGCCGAGTTGCCCCCCCTGACCCTGGAGCGCCGCACCCGGCCCGCCGGCCGCCGCGCCCGTGCCGGTCGTCGTCGCGCCGGTGAACAGTTGCCGCAAGAGTGTCGCCGTCTGTACGGCGTCCGCCTTCTTGAGCGAGAAGATGTTGACCGACGCCTGGGCCGATGCCGGCACGTCCAGCTCGCGGACGAGCGCCTGGATCACCCGCATCGTCTGGGCCGGAGCCGAGACAAGCAGCGAGTTGGACCGGATTTCCGGCGTGATGTGGACGTCTTCGAGCGCGCCGGAGTTGATGATCTTGTTGTCCTGCTGAGCGAAGAAGCGCAGCGAGGTCGTCTTGGTTGTGACGCCCTGCTGGCCGGTCTGTCCGGCCTGCCCGGCTTGGCCGAGGCGTTGCTGCTGGCCGAACTGCTGTTGGCCGAACTGCTGTTGGCCGAACTGCTGTTGGCCGGGGAGGCCGACGCCGGGCTGCGTCCCGGGGGCGATGACGCCCAGTGAGATCGCCTGGTTGATCGTGGCCGCCAATTCGTCGGCCAGGGCGTTGCGCAACCGGATGATCTGGAGGTCGTTGACGGCGCTGGAGTAGTTGGTGTCGGCCCACTCGATCAGCCCGCGGATCTCGTCGAAGTCGGCCGGGGCCGCCTGGACGAACACGGTGTTGGTCGAGGTGTCGAAGGTCACGCGGACCTGGTTTTGCCCCTGCTGTTCGTTGGCGTAGCGCTGGGCGTAAAACTGCTGTACTAGCGTGGCGACTTGCTGCGCCGACGCCTTCTTGAGCGGGAACGGCGTCGCGCGGCCCGCGGCCGTACTCGGCTGGTCGAGCTTTTCGATCTCCTTCTTGATGTCCTCGATGCGCTTCTCCGGCGCGGTGATGAGGATCGAGTTGAACCGCGGCAACGGAATCATCAGCAGGCTGCCCAAGGGCTGCGGGGCGTTGAACTGCTGGGCTTGCCCGGCCGCGCCGAACTGCCCCGGCCCTTGGGTTGGCCGTTGCTGCGGCTGCTGCTGGCCACTGGGGCCGGCGACGAAGTTGCCGCTGGGGCCGGCGAAAACCCGCGAGAACACCTGCGAGAGCGTATTGGTCACACTGGTCGCGTCGGCGTACTTGAGCGGCACGACGGTGAGCTTCACCTCCGTGTTCGGGAAGGTGTCCTGAATGAACTTGATGATCTTCAGGATCTCGTCGATGTCCGCCTGGTTATCGCCGCTCAGGACGATCGAGCCAATCTCCTCGAGAGCCTCCGCGAAGACGCGGCGGCGCGGACCTTGGAACGCCTCCGGGCCGGTGCCCCGGCCGGGCGTCGCCGGCTGTTGCTGGGCCGGTTGAGGTGTGGCCGGCTGCGCGCCACCGGCCGGCGTGGGTTGCTGTTGCTCCTCGGGCGCGTTCAGCTTCGGGCCGGAGGCGTCATCGGTTCGGGTGTCGGTCGTAGCCAGTTGCGGGTCGAACAAGAAGGGCGTCGTCTGGTCATCCTTGACCCCTTGCTCAAAAAAATCCGGCCCTCCATTTTCGCGGTCGGGTGCCCTCCGGAACCCGCCGCCGCGGCCGCCGCCGCCGCCGAAGCCGCGGCCGCCGCCGCCGCCGAAACCACCGTTAAAGCCGCCGCCGAAGCCGCGGCCGCCGCCAC
>CAZNSL010001062.1:0-1123 GCA_964574975.1 uncultured Alcaligenaceae bacterium
ACCCCAAGGTGGCGGCCTGATCCGGGCCTCGGCAACACTGGGTGAACTCCAGCCGTCACAATTCGCCAGGCGCTTAGCGCTGGCCCGCGATCTCGGCCCGAACCGGGCCGGGTGCCGCATCCGCCTTCGCGGCCGGCGGCGGAGTGCCTCAGGACGTGCAAGCGCAGCCCGATGCCGCGACGGCCACGGTCAACGCGGCCAACAGCCCAAGGAACGGACGCATGTGCATTTCCCCCCACGAAGTCGGCACGCTCCCCCGAGCGCGTCGCGGCTGACATACCGACGTGGCCGGCGCCGGTCAAGCGCAAAACTCCTCTCGACAGCCCGCCGCCGACATGGCATACCCGCCGGCACTCACCGGGGGGCGAGCCATGCGCTGGCTACGGGGCGTCGGACTGGCGGCTATCCTCATCGTCGGCTGCACGACGCCGAAATCGGAGTCGCTCAAGCTCGATGCGCCGGCTCCCCAACCGCTGACGCCAACCATCCTCGACTACGTGGACGCCGATGGCTTCGACGCGCTCTTCGAAAGCGCCCTGGTCAACCAGGACCCGGCCGTGATCGTCCGCACCGGCCACACGCAGCCGGATTGGGACGACCGACTCAACGCCTGGATCGCCGCGTGGAACATGGCCGGCCGGGCACCGGACGGCAGCCGCGTCCGTGGGCAAGCCCCGCTGGTGCCGGCGGTGACCGTCAACGGCGAGAGTATCCGCGAGTTCCGCCTCTTGATCGAATCGCTGTGGACGCGCATCGGCGACACGTCGCGACTCGGCGTCGACTGGCTCGCCGAGGAGAAGACGCGCAGTCGGCGGATGCGGCTGTTGAAGCCGTACAACCTGCGCTTCCACAAGGCCACCGACGGCCGTATCGAACTGGTGTTCTTCCACGGTCGCTATGCGCAACAGTACCGCGAGTTCGTCGTTCGCCACGCCGGCGGTGACGGCGACGAGTGGGACCGCACCTGCACCTGCACCACCTGCGCACTGCCGCCGACACGGCCCCCGCTGCACCTGACGGCGTGGGACGGCGCGCCGCGGTGACGCGCCGAGCGGGGGGCGGGACAGCCCCCGCGGCGCGGGGGGAAATGGGGGGGGGGCCCCCCCCCCCGGGGGGGGGGGGG
>CAZNSL010001062.1:1133-2300 GCA_964574975.1 uncultured Alcaligenaceae bacterium
CGTCGGGATCAGATACTCGCGGAACGCCCGCCCCAGGTCGTAGCGCGGTGCGAAGCCCCAATCCCGCCGCGCCGCCGAATCGTCCACGTCGGCCGGCCAACTGTCCACGATGCCCTGTCGCGGCACGTCGACCTGCGTCGCAATCGTCGCCGCCGGGAACGCCTCGCGGACGATGGCCTCCACCTCCGCCGCCGACGGGTTGAACGCGCCGATGTTGTACACCTCCCGCGTCAAACGCTCCCGCGGGGCCGCCGCCAACGTCAACAGCGCCTCGACCGCGTCCGGCATCGCCATGAACGGAATGCGCGTATCCGGCCGCACGAAGCACGCATACGCTGTGCCGGCCGCCGCCGCGTGGATCATCTCCGGCGCGAAGTCCGACGTGCCGCCCGACGGCACCGTCACCGCCGAGATCAACCCCGGAAAGCGGATCGAGCGGAAGTCCACCTTGCCGCCCGGCCGCTCGGCCGCGAGTTGCTTGTAGTGCCGGGCGTAGTACCGCCCCAGGTGTTCGCAGTACAGCTTGTTGCACCCGTACATCGTCGTCGGGCGATTGAAGTCGTCCTCGCGCACCTTGCCCGCCGCCGCCTTCGTGGCCGCGTCCGGCATCCCGTACACCGCAATCGACGACGGATACAGAAACGCGACCGGCCGGCCGTGCGACTCCCCCTGCCGCTGCGCGAACTCCAGCAACGCCAGCGTGCCCTCGACGTTGACCTTGTGCGCCGCCGCCGGCGCGAACTCGCAGCGCGTCGAGAGTAACGCCGCCAGGTGGTAGATCTGGTCGATCTCGTACTCGGCCAACAACCGGTCGAGCAACTCGCTTTCGAGGATCGAGCCAACCACCTGCCGCCGCACCCGCGGAGCCAACTCCGCCGGCAACGGGTTGAGGTCGAGCGTCACGATGGCGCGGTCGCCGGCCGCCGCCAGTTGACTGATCAGGCCGTGGCCGATCTCGCCGGACGCGCCGGTGATCAAAACGACGGGATTGCGCTGCATCGCGTTACCTCAAAGAGGAATTCACCACGGAGGAACGTGGGGGGAAGACGATTAGCCACAGATGAACACAGATGAACACAGATTGCTCTGTTGAATAGCCCCGGAGGGGCGGCCGTTGGTAGCCAGGGGTGTCAACCCCTGGAAGGCTGGTATTAAGGTTGTCAGCCC
>CAZNSL010001063.1:0-2292 GCA_964574975.1 uncultured Alcaligenaceae bacterium
CCGGCTACGTGAAGGTCGAGGGTGCCGCGGAGGCGACGTCGTTCGCCCTCAAGGCCGAGCCCCAGCCGGGCGACAAGGCCGGCCAGACCTCACAGTTCGTCGGCCACCTGCCGCGCGAGATGTGGAGCCAAAAGCTCGAAGTCACCATCCCGAGTCTGACGATCCGCGGCGAGAGGTTCCGCGTCGGCTTCAAGTCGGTCCCGGACGCGCCGCACGCGGACGAAGCCATGCCGGCCAAGGTGTCGAACGAGGCGGAACAAAAGCTCTACCTGACGCCGGGTGGCAAGTACACTCAGGCTGACATTCAGGCCAACGGCAACGTCGTCGCCTCCGTGAAGTTCAAGGGCTTCAAGGCCGAACACGACTTGAAGCCGAAGTCGGGCGACAAGATCTGCCCGGTCACGCTCACGAAGGCCAACCCGAAGTGCTCCTGGATCGTCGGGGGCAAGACCTACGAGTTCTGCTGCCCGCCGTGCGTGGACGAGTTCGTGCAGCTCGCCAAGGACAAGCCGGACGAGATCAAGGACCCGGAAGAGTACCGCAAGAAGTGACGCGGCCCGTTGCGGGCCGACGCCGGTGCCGCGCGAACCGTTCGCGCGGCCCCTAGATCGCCCCCTCGTTTCGGAGGATCGTGTCGTGGTGACGAAGTTGGTGTGTAGCCTGGTCGCGTTGACCGGGCTGGTGGCGGGCGGCCTGGCGTGGAGCGGCTTCGGGCCCGCGCCCGACGCCGCTTGTTGCGAGTCGGGCAAGTCGTGCTGCTACCCCGGTTCGCCGTGCTGCTACGAGGGCTCGCCGTGCTGCGGCGACTGCTGCGCGGCCAACGCCGATTGCTGCAACCCGCCGCAGGCGTGTTGCGGGGCCGCGAAAGCGACTGCGGCGGCTCGTAAGGGCTGCTGCCAGCCCGGGGCCGCTTGCTGCGAAAGCGGGTCGCCGTGCTGTGGCGACTGCTGCGGCCCGGACGCCGCCTGCTGCAACCCGCCGCAGGCGTGCTGCGCCGCCGGAGCGGCCAAGTAGATGCGAAAGGCACGACGGCCCATGAGCCGTCGGCCACCCGTGTGACGCATGTCGCACGGGCACGACTATCCGCGATGGCCCTGGGGCTGGGGTGGCCCGGCCCCGGGGCGCGCGGGCAACGGTTCGGTACATGACTACCGTCCTACCGACGCCATGGACGAGGGACGTGTCGATGAACGCTTTGACCGATCGAGCGATGCTTCGCGGCGGGAACACCGCGACCGACGTTTGTTGCCCGGAACATCCCGGCTGCGGTCGCCTACGGGGTACGGCGGTACCCGGCGGCCGCCTTCGGTGCCCGCAGTGCGGGCGCGAGTACGCAGAGGTCGAAGGAGTAGCCGACCTGGTGCCCGCCCACCCTCGGGATGCCGAATACTTGGCGGGCGAATCACGCCAGTGGGACGAACACGCTCTGCATTACGACTACAAGCGGGTGCGGGACGCGCGGTATTCGGCGGCCGTCGAGGCTGCGGTCGCGGCGCTCCAACTGCGGCCGGGCGAGACGATCCTCGACGCCGCCTGTGGGACCGGTTCGACGGTCAGGCAGTACGCCGGGCCGGGAGTCAGCGTCACCGCGTTGGACGTGTCGATGCGTTCGCTCCGGATTCTGAAACGGTCGCACTCGTCCGTTCGGTACGTCCGCGGAGACCTGACCGCGCTGCCGTTCGCCGACGCGAGTTTCGACAAGGTCGTGTGCGCGAACGCCATCCAACACGTCCCGGACGACGAGCGCCGGCGGCGGTGCGTCCGCGAACTCGCCCGCGTCGTCCGGCCGGGCGGGCGGGTCGTCGTCACGGCGCACCAGTATTCGGCCCCTCGGCGGCGGGCCGGGTGGTCGAAGGAAGGGCCTGCGGGCAGCCACTCCGGTGAGGTGCGGTACCTCTACCGCTTCGGGCGTGCGGAGTTCCTGGCGCTGCTCGCCGCGGAGCTGGATGTCGAGTGCGTTCGCGGGGCGGGCTTCCCGCTGCCTTACCGTTGGAAGCTGTCCCCCGTTTCGCGGGCGTTGGAGCGATTGCTGTGGCGGTCCGAGCGGTGCGCGCCGCTCGCCGACATGCTCGTCGGGGTGGGGCGTAAGCGGACGTAGCCGAACGAATATGCGACCCCTGAGGGGTCGCGCGTTGCGATCCCAAACGAAAGTCCTGTACGGAGAAGAGCGATGTGCGACTGCAAGCAACCTTGGCTACCGAGTCTGGCGGCCGTCGTCCTCGGCGGGGCCGGCCTGGTGCTACTTCAGGGTTGTGCCGGGGGCACCAACGACGCCACGCCGAAAGGCGCGAG
>CAZNSL010001064.1:0-2288 GCA_964574975.1 uncultured Alcaligenaceae bacterium
GCACGGCTTCGTCGATGCCGGCAACACGGTCGTCGTCATCGAGCACAATCTGGACGTCAACAAGACGGCCGACCGGCTGATCGACCTCGGTCCCGAAGGCGGCTCCGGCGGCGGCGAGTTGGTCGCCGTCGGAACGCCGGAACAGGTTGCCGCGTGCAAGCGGTCGTACACGGGTCAGGCGCTGATCCCAGTCCTGAACCACGAACACGCTCATAGCCCACGGGCCTCGGCCCGTGGGAAAAAGCGCGTCGCTGCTCCCGAACGGATCGACCACATCCGCGTCGAAGGAGCGTCGCAGCACAACCTGAAACACGTCACAGTCGAGATGCCGCGCGATGCGATGACCGTCTGCTGTGGTCCAAGCGGTAGCGGCAAGTCGTCGTTGGCCATCGACACGGTGTACGCCGAGGGGCAGCGGCGTTACGTTGAGTCGTTGTCGAGTTACGCCCGCCAGTTCCTCGGTCAGGTGCAGAAGCCGAAGGTCGACCGCGTGGAGGGACTGTCGCCGGCCATCTCCATTGAGCAAAAGACGACGAGCAAAAGTCCGCGGTCCACGGTCGGAACTGTCACCGAAATCTACGACTACCTGCGCATCCTCTATGCCCGCCTCGGCCAACCGCACTGCCCGGAATGCGGCACGCCGGTCGGAACGCAGACGGCCGACGAGATCATCGATAAAGTGCTGGCCCTGCCCGAAGGCACGAAGTTGTACCTCCTCGCTCCGGTCGAGCGACGCGGCCAGGAGAAGTACGACGCCATCTGGGACGAGATCCGTCGGGCCGGCTATGCCCGCGTCCGCATCGATGGCACATCGCACAGCGTTGACGACATCCCAAGTATCGACCACCGACGCAAGCACGAGGTTGAAGTCGTCGTGGACCGCATCGTCGTCCGTGCGAGCCAGCGCACCCGCGTTGCCGATGCGGTGGAACAGGCGCTCGACCTGGGCCGCGGCGTCATGAAGGTGGCGCACGTGGACGATGCTCGCCCAGAGCCAAAATGGCGCATCGACCGATACAGCCAGCACATGACCTGCGAGACTTGCGGGCGCAGCTTCGAGCCGCTGAATCCACACAACTTCTCGTTCAATAGCCCACTTGGCTGGTGCCCCTCGTGCGAGGGCCTCGGCGTCCAACAGGGCGCGAACGCCAGCTTGCTGATCCGCGACCCGAAGCTGTCGCTGCGCGATGGGGCCATCGCGGCGTGGCCCGACCTGACGCCCGAGCAACCGTTCTCGCATTTCGCCGAGGCGATCGCCCGACACGGCGATTTCACGCTCGACGCTCCGTTCGCGACGCTGGAGCCGCACCAGCAGAGGATGATTCTCCAAGGCAGCGGCGAGACTTGGATGACTCTACCGAGCGGGGCGACATTCCAGTACAAGGGCCTATTCCCTGCAATCGACGAAGCGAGTCGTGTGAGCTTCGTCTACCGTCAACGTCTCGACCACGTCGTCAGCGAAATTCCCTGCTCGGCGTGCAACGGTTCGCGTCTGCGCGACGACGCGGCTGCCGTGCGCTTCGCCGACCGGACTCTCGGACAGATGTGCGAATTTCCCGTCGGCGAAACGCTCGCTTTGTTCCGCGACCTGAAGCTCTCGAAGGCGCAACTTCGAGTCGCTGGCGAACTGCTTCGCGAGATCACGAGCCGGACGCAGTTCCTCGTAGATGTCGGCCTGGAGTACCTATCGCTGAGCCGGCCCGGCCCGACACTCTCCGGCGGCGAAGCACAGCGCATCCGCCTGGCTAGCCAGATCGGTAGTGGCTTAACGGGCGTGCTGTACGTCCTCGACGAGCCGACCATCGGCTTGCACCCGCGCGACAATCAACGATTACTGAACGCGCTCGAGCATCTGCGCGACCTCGGCAACACGCTTCTGTTGGTCGAACACGACCGCGAGGTGATCGCTGCGGCCGACCACCTGCTCGACTTTGGCCCCGGCGCGGGCGACTGCGGCGGCGAAGTCATCGCGACCGGCTCGCCGAAACAGGTTCAGCGGGCGAAGCGATCTCTGACGGGCCAATACCTGAGCGGCCGAAAGGCGATCCCAGTGCCGACCAACCGCCGCCCGGTCGGAAGCGATTCGCTGGTGGTCGAAGGTGCCCGGCACCACAATCTGAAGAGCATCACTGTTCGTTTCCCGCTCGGTACACTCGTGACCGTCACCGGCGTCAGCGGGTCGGGCAAATCATCGCTGGTTCACGAAGTCCTCTACAACACGCTCGCCCGTAAGCTCCATCGCGCGAAGACGGTCGGAGCGGCCCACGACGACATCCTCGGCGTCGAGC
>CAZNSL010001065.1:0-2286 GCA_964574975.1 uncultured Alcaligenaceae bacterium
TACGCGCCGACCGCTGGCCGGGCAATAGTACAAGGAGCAGGACAGGAACCCCGGCCTTGGGAGTGCGGAAATGGCGTCGATCTCCGCAACGAGCCTGATGCCGCTCATCCGCGAATTCGCCCAGGACGGCACGGCCAGTCGTGCCAGTGACGGGCAGCTCCTGGAATGGTTCCTCACACTGCGACAGGAGGCCGCGTTTCGAGCGCTCGTCGACCGTCATGGACCGATGGTGATGGGCGTCTGTCGCCGCATCCTCCGCGACGCCCACGACGCCGAGGACGCCTTTCAGGCCACGTTCCTCGTCCTGGCGCGGAAAGCCGCGTCCGTTGCACCACGCGAGTTGGTGGCGAACTGGTTGTACGGCGTCGCCTATCGAACGGCCCATAAGGCTCGCGTCACTCGCGCGCGGGCGCACGCGGCCAAGCGTCGGGCATCCGACAGAGTCGCGACGATGACCGCGCAAGCCACCACCCAAGACGAGCTCTGGCACGACCTACAACCCATCCTCGACGAGGAACTGGAACGTCTACCGGCAGCATACCGCGCGGCGGTTATCCTCTGCGACCTGGAGGGCAAGCCGCGGAAGGAGGCCGCTCGTCAACTCGGCTGGCCGGAGGGCACGCTGTCCGGTCGGCTGGCCCGCGCTCGCAAGCGACTCGCCGAGCGCCTGTCCCGCCGTGGTGTGACGCTGTCCGTCGCCGCGATGAGTGCCGTAGCGACCAACAGCGTGACTTCGGCAGCCGTGCCTGCGGCGCTGAGGCAGGCCGTCGTGCAGGCCGCCGTGCTGTCCGTCACCGGCGCTGCCATTTCGGCGGGTGTCGTCTCGGCCCCTGTACTCGCTTTGACGGAGGGTGTGATGAAGACCATGCTGATAGCGAAGCTGCGGATCAGTGCCCTGCTCCTGGCCGCCGTCGGGCTGACGACGGTCGGCACGGGTCTGGTCGCTCGCCAGGTTTTCGCGGCCGGCACGCCGCAACCGCCCGCGGCGTCCGGCGAGAACGTGAAGTCGTCCGAGCCGCAAGCGAACCGGACCGACGCCGAGATACACGTCATCGGCATTTACTCGGCGAAAGACAAGCTGGCCAAGCCCGGCCGCGTCAACGTCGAGGTACGGGCGACCGCCAAGCCAGTTGTACTGGTGTTGACCTCGTACTACTCCGTCGGTTGGCACGTCCAGCCGGCCGAGGGTGCGCGCATCGCACGCGTGATCGTTAGCGGCTACAACTCGCAAGAAGTCCGGGGCGTGCCGGCCGGCGTCCCTGTCGTGAACCGGTCGTATTACCCGGACGACGGCTCCCGGCGTCAGGGCGGCTGGTTCTGGTCGCACCAATGGAACTCGCCCCAGTGGCGCGAGATGGTTCGACGGCTCAACGACGCAACCGGATTTCCCGTCGCCACGTTCCAGTCGGCGTCCGAAGGCGAGTCGTTCATCATCGACGGAACCCGCGGCCGTAGCGCCGGCCAGAAGGAGTTACCCGCCCGCACCACTGTGAAGGAGCCGACGCCGCAGGAACTGCGCGCCGCGTCGGCGGACGCCGAAGTACACGTCGTCGGCATGTACACGCCGGGCGGCGACACACCAGGCAAGCCCGTGGACGTCGAGGTCCGGGCGATGGCCAAGCCGGTCGTGCTGGTCCTCACGTCCTACATGGATGCCGTCTGGAACCTCCGGTGCGCGAACGGGGTCAGTCTCCGGGCGGTCGTCGCTGCCGGCTACTACCCGCAGGAGGTCGACGGTGTTCCCGCTGGCGTGCCGGTCCACCATTACTGTCCGGACGCGGCATCCCACTATTTCGACCCACGGCCAACCGATCGCACCAAGCGATCGTTCTACGCGTACCAGCCGGACACGCTCGAATACCGCCGCATGGTCGAACGTCTCAACGATGCGTCGGGGCGGCTGGTCTCCTCCTTCCAGGGAGTGTACGCGGGCACGTCGTTCGTGGTGGACGGGACGCGCGGCCGCGACCACGGACAGACGCAGCGTAAACCGCGGGCGGCCCATCCGAAACCGGTCAAGCCCGAGGACCTGCGGGCCGCTGCAGCGGGGGCCGATCTGCACCTCGTGAGCATCTACGCAACGGGTACCGGCAACGGGACGCCCGTCGATGTGGAAGTCCGTGCGACCAACAAACCCGTCGTGCTAGCGCTGGCGTCCTATATGTCGGCCCTCTGGAAACTGAAGGTCGCCGACGGAGTGCGATTGAAGGCCGTCATCGTCGGTGGCTACTTCGAGCAAGAGTTCGAGGGCATTCCCGCCGATGTCCCCGTCGTGTACCAGGCGTA
>CAZNSL010001066.1:0-2284 GCA_964574975.1 uncultured Alcaligenaceae bacterium
CCGGACGCCCCGCTGGCGATCGGCCACGGCGACGCGGCCATGCTGACCGATGCGATGCTCAACATGAGCGGTGTCTTCGGCGTGCCCGTGATCAGCCCGCCGGCCGACCGGCTGATCGACGAAGGCGCGGTTCTGGAATTCGCCGGCATCCGCCTGGAGGTGCTGGAGATTCCGGGCCACTCACCGGGGCACGTCGTCTTTGTCGTGCGCGGCGAGCCGCCGGTGGTGTTCGGCGGCGACGTGCTGTTCGCCGGTAGCATCGGCCGCACCGACTTCCCCGGCGGCAGCCTGGAGCAACTCTTGTCCGGCATCCGGGCAAAACTGTGGCCGCTGACGGCGGCGACGGTGGTGTACCCCGGCCACGGCGAGCCGACAACGGTCGGCGAGGAAAAGGCGACGAACCCGTTCTTGTTGGACGGGTGAAGCGTGGGGTAGAATGGCAAAGGCCAGGAGGTAAACGTCATGAGTGAGCAGTCGACGGCTTCGGAGGCAGCCGAGTACGATCGGCTTCGCGCGCGCTGGGAAAAAGCGAAGGCGGACGGCACCACAGCCGCGTTCGCCCGCGAGTTGTATGCAGCAGGCGAAACTCCACCAATGCCGCCATCATCGAGCTTTGGCTCGGCCGAAGAGCAGGCCGCGTACGAGGCCGCACGGACACATTTTGGCCCCGATGACTTGCTCGAAATGTTGCCCTACGTCTTCGACGATGTCCGCGGCGTCCCTATCGAAGACGTTTGCGCCGAACTCGGAATCGACCTGAACGGCGACGAGTCGGAGGGCGATTCGGATGGCGTCCGCTAATGGCATCGAGCGGTTCCAAATCGAGTTACCCCCACCGATTCGCAGTCGGATCGAGCGGCTCCTCCAGTTGGCCGAGACCCAGGGCCGCGGCGCAGCGTTTCGGCGAGCCGTACGGCTGTTGTTCGGCCGCTTGCGGACACACGCGCCGTACCTGGGAAATGCGGTCAACGCGACGGCCGCCGGACAAACCGTCCGCCATCTCGTCCTGCCGCCAATCAACGTCGCGTTTGTCGTCTATCGCGTACGTCGTGTCGTCTGGATCTGGCGGATCGATTTGACGGCGTGAGGCTCTCACCCCACCACCCGCGTCACGCGCCCCCAGCCGACCGTCCGACCACCCTCGCGCACGCCGAACGCCAGGCCGGGGTACACCGCTAGGGCGTGCTCCGGCGGCAGCTCGACCCGCACGCCACCGACCTCGCCGGGGGCGAGGACAACTTGGCCGTCCAGCAGCGTCCAGCGGACCAGCCAGTGCGCGTTGTGCAGGTGCAGCAATCCGCGGTCGCCCGACTTTATCGGCGACGGCGGATCGTCGGCAACCATCGACCGCAAGTGGACGATCGCCTCAAACGTCCTTGCGACTCGCAGCGGGCTGGGGGCGGCGATCGCCTGCCCGACCCGTAACACGCCGGGACCGACACCCTCCAGCACGAAGCGCGTGTCGTGCGTGAACCCCATCGGCTCCAACGACGATGCTGCGGGAACAGCGTTGAGTGCATCGAGGAAGTCACCCCTGGCCTCTGTCGGCAGCACGGGCACGTCGTCGGCCGGGTAGCCGCATTCGGCCAGCCGCAGACGCAGCGACCGCTCCACGAAGTCGCACGCCACCCCGCCGCCCGTCAGCACCGCCGCCGGCACCGGCACGCCCAGGCGCGACGCGACGAACAGTTGCTCGCGCAGGCCCACCGTCACGCCGATTTCGGTCGAAACGACCGGCACCGCCGCATACGGCACCGGCTCCTGCTGGAAAAGCACCTGCATGATTTCGGCGTGATCGGCTCCGTGGACGATGCGGAACCGCCGATCTGCCGCGGACACAGTGACGGCCCGGACGCCGTGCGCTTCGCACTCGTCCTCGCCGCGGAGGGTGTCCACGAACCGGTCGAGTCTGTGCCCGGCGACGCCGAGTAGCGCGACGAAACACCGGGGCTGGCCGGTCGCGGTCATCCCATTAGTGTAACCGGCGCGTCGAAGCTGGTTTAGCGGATCGCTTCGCGACGGCCGGTATAGGCTGGGTCGTAGGCGAAGGCGTCCGGCGCAGCCGAGTTCCCTCGCGCCCAGCCGAACGTTTCCACGCGCGGTGTGCCGTCGAGGCTGGCGTTCGCTCCGTCCGCATCGGCCATACCGATGGTCGCGATCGCGGCGAATGCGGCCGCGAAAGTCGGGTGACTCGGCGATGTGACGTGTGGGAGCGGAAGAAAGTCGGGGCGTCGCGGTTTGGCCGACATGGCGCATCCACCTTGGCAGAGGGGTGCGTGCGGCC
>CAZNSL010001067.1:0-2280 GCA_964574975.1 uncultured Alcaligenaceae bacterium
TCTTATCTGTCTTGAATCTGCGTCATCTGCGAAATCTGCGGATAACCACTTCTCACCTACCCGAGATTTGCCCGGCACTCGTCGAGGATCGCTTTCGTCGCCGTCGCGCCGATGCGCGTCACGCCCAGCGCCCGCACTGCCAGCACCCGGCCGAAGTCGCGCACGCCGCCGGCTGCCTTCACCTGCACCTGCGGCGGGCTGCACCGGCGCATCAGCGCCAGGTCGTGGTCCGTCGCCCCCGCGTCACCGTAGCCGGTCGCCGTCTTCACGAAATCGGCTTCGACCTCGCCGCAGATTTTACACAGCCGTTCCTTGTGCTCGTCCTGGAGGTAGCAGTTCTCGAAGATCACCTTCACGGCCGCGCCGCGTTTGTGGGC
Source organism: uncultured Alcaligenaceae bacterium (assembly GCA_964574975.1). Classification (GTDB taxonomy): domain Bacteria; phylum Planctomycetota; class Planctomycetia; order Gemmatales; family Gemmataceae; genus JAXMAS01. The sequence continues at coordinate 378 of CAZNSL010001067.1, forward strand.
CGGCTGCACCACCGCGCGGATGTCGTCGGCGACGTAGTCCCAGTCCTTGCTCAGCACCTTGCCGATGTTGACGACCATGTCGAGTTCGGTCGCGCCGTCGTCCATCGCCCGCTCGGCCTCGAAACCCTTTACCGACGGTAGGTGGCTGCCGTGCGGGAATCCGACCACCGTGCAGACCAGCACGCCGGAGCCGTTCAAGAGTTCCGCCGCCCGACGCACCGCATACGGCTTGATGCAAACCGACGCAACGCCGTACTCGCGGGCGACTTTGCAGCCGGCCTCCAGGTCCGCGTCCGTCAACGTCGGCTGGAGCAAGGAGTGATCGAACATCTTGGCGATGTCCTGGTAGGTAAAGTCAGCCATCGTCGGAATCTCGCGGGACGGGGTTGACGCAGCTTGCCCGATTTACGTGGTCCGCCGGACTGGCGGCCTTGGCGCGACCGCCCGAAGTGGTATATCCCGCGTGCCGCGGAGTGGCCGCGCGGTCGCCGACGGTGGTCTGGCGTCGCCCGGCCGGCCGATGCTTAGGGTAACCCGCCGGAGTTGCGTCCATGCGCCTTGCCGTCGTCGGTTGGCTCGCACTTGTCCCCTGGGCCGTCGCGCAGGCGCCGGCAACAGCGGTCGTGCGCTCCCCGTCCGCCGAGGTCCGTGGCGGCAAGAGTTCCATTTTTCCCGTCACCGGCTACCTGCGCCAGGGGCAACCCGTGCAGGTGCTCAAGGACGAAGACGACTACTACGCCATCGCTCCGCCATCCGGCTCGTCGAGCTGGGTCATGGACCGCGGCCTGACTTACCACCCGGCCGCGGCCGGCAAGCGGGCCTGGGCGACCGTCAACCTCGACGACCTGCCGGTCCTGCTCGGCAGCCCGGATGCGCGCCAGCCTCACGCCGTCGAGACGGCCAAGCTCAAGCGCGGCACGATCGTGTTCCCGATCGGCGAGAAAGTCGTCCACGAGCGCGCCGAGTGGTGGCGGATCGAGCCGGTCGCTAGCGAGGCCCGTTACGTCGCCAAGGACGCGCTGACGCCGCCGGACGCCGGCTCGACCGTCGTGGCGTCGTCGCCGGCCGCGGCCCCGAAGGCGGCCGGCCCGAATCCACTATTCGCCCAGGCCGAGGAGGCAGAGCGGTTCGGCAACTGCACGCGTGCCGAGATGTTGTACCGTCAACTGGTTGCCGAACAGTCGCGGCCCGGCGGCGACCACGAACTGGCGAAAAAGTGCCTGGCCCGCGCCGACGCCCTTGGCCGGCGACTCCAACCGGTGCTGAACGCGGGCAACCGGCCCGTACCGGTGAAGCCGACGAGCAACTCACGCCCGGTGCCGGCGTTCGGCGGCCGTGGCGTCACGAGCGGTCCCGGCTGGCTGCGGCGCACGGGCGTGACGATCGATGGCCGAACCGCCTACGCACTGGAAGACAACCAGGGAACGCTGCGGTACTACCTGCTGTCGGCGGGACCGGGGCTGAACCTGGAGACGTTCGTCAACCGGCCGGTGGACGTTTCGGGCAACCTGGTGCAGCGACCGGACCTGTCGGGCGGCGGTTACGTCTCGGTCGAGACGTTGCGGCTCTTACGGTAATTGCCGAACCGGACGACCGACAGCCTGCCGGACATCACAATTCTTGCCGTCTCCTTCACGAAATCCCCACGCCGCCGGTCTATAACAACTGTGCTACGAGTTCGCTCCGACGGCCCGCCGGCTGAGGTGATCGCGTGTCCACGCTCTCGTACTCGGCCATTCTGTCCGAGCGTTCCAGCGGCGGGCGCAGTTCGCCCGACATGTCGCTCGTCGTACCGAAGTTCGCCATCCGCGGCCTGAACTTCTGGTACGGCAAGTCGCAGGCGCTTTTCGACATCGCGCTCAACATCCCCGAACGTTCGGTGACGGCCCTGATCGGCCCGTCC
>CAZNSL010001068.1:0-1576 GCA_964574975.1 uncultured Alcaligenaceae bacterium
CGGCTGAGGGGCCCCTCAGCCGGCTCACGCCGGCCGCTCGGACGGAGTCTGTGTCATGGCAATAGCGACGCTCGCGCTCAAGGACCTGCGCCTTTTAGCCCGCGACACCCGCGCCCTCGTCATCTTGCTGACGATGCCGTTGGTGTTCATACTCGTTCTCGGCCTGGCGCTCGGCGAAGGGTTCGGCCAGAAGCCCGACGAGCGGTTGCGCGTTTCCGTCGTCAACCTCGATCGCGGCATGGACTCCTACCCGCCCGGCTCCTTCCCCGGCCGGCCGTGGTCAGCCGTCGTCCTCGACGACCTCGCCACCACCGCCGGCATCCGCGTCGAACTGTTGCCCGACCTGGAAACCGCCCGCCAACTGACCGGCCGCGGCCGCCGCTCCGCCGTCCTCGTGCTCGGGCCGCGGTTCAGCGAGATGGTCGAGCGCTGTTCCTTCCTCAGCGAAGGCGAGCCGCCGCCCTTGAATCCGTTCTACCGCGACGGCGTTAGCTTGCAGGTTCTCGACGCCGAGTTGCTGGCCGACCCGACGCAGCAAACGGCCGCGTCGATCATCGAGCAAGTCGGACAGGTGACGATGCTCCGCGTCGTCATGCCGTGGATGATCGGCCGGGCGTTTCGCAAGGTCGGCGATCCGAGCTTCCTGACCATCCTGGCGAAGCAGAAAGACCTGCCTGCTCCGGTCAAGTTGTTCCTCGCCAACCCGCTCGCCGGCGAGGACCAACGCCGGAACCTGAGTGCCGGACTGCAAGGCGCGATCGGCAACCTGTTCGGCAAGTACAACCTGACGGCGTACACCTGGGCCGACCTGACGAAGAACGAGCCGCGGCCGGCCGGCGGGGCGGCCGTGGACCAGTTCCACGACGAGGAGGGAGCCGGCGTCTTGAAGCGCGGCTCGGCTCGTTACCAGACGCTGGTGCCGAGCTACACGGTGATGTTCGCGTTCTTCCTGGTGCTGACGGCCGGTTGGCTGTTCGTCACCGAGCGGCGGCAGGGAACGCTGGTTCGGCTACGGGCGGCTCCGCTGTCGCGCGGGCAAATCCTCCTCGGTAAGACGCTGCCGATCTTCGCCCTGGCGCTGGTCCAGGGGTTATTCCTGATGGGCGCGGGCTGGCTCGTCTTCGGCATGAGCTGGGGCGGGCATCCGGTCTGGCTCGTGGCCGTCGTTGCCTGTACGGCGTTCGCGGCGACGGGGCTGGCACTTCTGGTCGCCGGCGTGGCCCGCACCGAAACGCAGGTCGCTGTGTACGGGACGCTGCTGGTGCTGGTGCTGGCCGGCGTGAGTGGCTGCCTGATGCCGCGGGCGTTGATGCCGGAGTCGATGCAGCAAATCAGTCGGGTAACGCCGCACGCCTGGGCGCTCGACGCGTATGCGCAATTGCTCGTCAATCCGCAACCGGAGTTGGCCGTCGTGGCGACGGCGTGCGCGGCACTCCTCGGCTTCGGGCTACTGTTCGGAGCGCTCGCGTGGTGGCGGCTGCGGTTGGACGATTGAACTGCCGGTGCGTCCGTCCGAGCCGGTAGCGGGGGGGGGCGGCCCCCCAAATGGCGCGCGGCCCCCAGAGCGGCGGGGTGT
>CAZNSL010001068.1:1586-2277 GCA_964574975.1 uncultured Alcaligenaceae bacterium
GGCCCCAATGAGGCCGTCGCTCACGCTTCCGGCTCGGATTGGCTTACCGCAGCGGCGGAGCGAACGCCACGGCCCGCTCGCGCTGCACCTGCCGCCGGAACGTCGCCGCTTCCGCGAGGGCCGGGTTCAGCTTCAGGGCGTGGTCGCAGTTGGCGACGGCCTTGTCGAGGTCACCCATCGCGTGCCGGACCAGGGCCGCTCGGTAGAAGTAGTGAGCGTTCTTCGGGTCGAACTTGATGCACGTGTTCAGGTCGGCGAGGGCGCGGCCGTAGTCCCGCAGGCCGGCGAACGCCTCCGAGCGGTACAGGAAACCGGCCGCGTTCTCCGGCATCATCCCGACGACGGCCGTGAAGTGCTCGACGGCCTCGCGATATTCGCGCTGGCCCAGGTGCCGGCGACCGGCGGCGATCTGGCCGGCGACGGCCGCGTGCGACGCGGCGACGACCGGGGCCGCTTTCGACACCGTCCGTGCGGACACCGTCTTCTTCGCCTCGGTTTGCACAGGAGCGGTGAGCACCACTGGCGAGCGGCCGGACAGGTCCGCGACCTGGTTCGGCTCCTGCTTCGCGCCGTGCCCGACCAGGATCGGCACCTCGCGCGACACCTTCTCGGTGACGAAGTCGGCCAGCCGGCCCCAGGTCACCTCGCCGCGTTCGTTGCGCGTGGCCGGCTCGCGCAGGCCCGCCAGGAC
>CAZNSL010001069.1:0-2272 GCA_964574975.1 uncultured Alcaligenaceae bacterium
AGCCCGCGATCCGATGCGCACGTCTACGGCGGCCGCAGCCGCTTCATGACCGAGAAGGTGCTGAAGGCGCTCGAGGAAACGGTGTTCCACGGCACGCGGATGGCCGAGGCGAACCTCAGCGACGCCGCCGCGCCGGAAGTCCTCGACGTCACGACGCGCGTCAAGCAGATGTGGTGAGGCCGGCCGCGGGTGGCGGCCGGAATCCCTGGCCAACGCTCGCCGTCGCGCCAACGGGCCGACGCGGCTCTCGCGCGGCCCGGGTGAGCTACGGGATCAGCGGCGGAAAGGTCCGCCGCCGCCGGTCCGAGGCCGCTCCTGTGCCTCGTTGACGCGCAGCGCGCGGCCGTTCATCGAATAGCCGTTCAACGCTTGGATCGCCGCCTGCGCATCCGCGCTGGGCATGTCCACGAAGCCGAAGCCGCGCGGGCGGCCGGTTTCGCGATCGTTGACGAGCTTGACGGAGTCGACCTTGCCGTGGCGCTCGAACAGCACCCTGAGGTCGGCGTCGGTCGCGGAGAAGGGCAGGTTGCCCACGTAGATCGTCGTCATCCAGGCATCTCTTGTCGAAATGCGGCCGACGGGTTCCTGCTGGAACGCCGTGCCGCTAGCACTCGCCCCGCAAGCCATGGCCCGTCGGCTCGGACGTTTCGCGGTTCGACGAGACCCCGCACCGACGACGCTGGCCTGCACCCAGATGTCCTGCCCGCGATCGGCCAGGAGGACATTCGGGGCGATGCTAACCTCGGCTCGCGCGGCAAGTAAACGGCCCGAACACGCATTGCGCGCCGCAAAAAAGGCCGCGGCCGGCGCTCCCTCGGGAGGCCGGCCGCGTGCTGTCCACGGCGCGGCGAATGCGGCGCGCCGATGTTTGGCGTGTCAGCGGCCCTTGGGCGGCGGCGGCACCTTCTTGCGGAAGTAGGTCCAGCTGGTCTCGTTCTCGCGCGCGTCGTCGACCGGCGGCGGCGACTTGTAGTCCTGGTAGCTGGTCTCGATCTCCTTCAGCATCACCGCGGGCAGCTGGTCGAAGCGGTCGAGCTTGCGCCCCGCGGCGTGGATGTAGACCATGCCGGCGCGATCGCCCATCTCCATCCACGGCAGCCAGTCGGCGATGCGCACCCAGCCCACCTCGATCGCCGGGTTGGGGTTCTTCTCGTTCAGCAGTTCGTCGATGTTGCCGAAGAAGTTGAACATCTCGGTGGCGTGGTACATGCCGCCGACGTACTTCTGGTAATCGCCGCCGAGCGGGTTCGTATAGAACAGCGGCACGGTGATGGTGTTCCACCAGGTCTTGCCACTGGTCGTGCCGGTCCATTTCGCGGGCTTGCCATCGGCGCTGTAGGCGAACTGCGGCCGCTGGTTCACCGGATCGTTCGCGGTCTGCAGCACGTTGACCGTGGCGCCGGTCCAGGGGTTGTTCCAGGTGCGCAGCAGCTCGCCGGTCGCCGGGTCCGTATAGAACAGCAGCTCGCGCGAGACCAGCCGCCAGCCCGTGCCGCGCTTCTCGTCCTTGACCGTGACGCAGGTGCGGACGTTCATGCCCTCGACGTTGAACAGCTTGCGGTCGCGCTCGCCGGGCACGCGGCTGAAGCCCTCGCCATGGAACCAGTAGACCGTCGGCTCGCCGTCCTTGCTCGAGCACTGGATGCGGCGGGCGGCCGCGTTGGCACCTTCGGGCGTGCCGAGGTCGAGCTTCGCGGCCAGCGCGGTCGAGGCGCAGGCGAGCGTCGCGAGGAGGGCGGTGACGGGTGCGGCGAGGCGCGCCGCGGGGCGGGTCGAAGGCTTCGGCATCGGTTGTGCTCCCCTGGTCTGTCGAGCGGAATAGTCGTCAATCATCATACACGTATGATGTTCGCGGCCTGTTCGACAGGTGGACTCGCAGCCGGACGGCCGCCGCCTACTTCGGCGTCGTCGGCGCGGTGGCACCGGACGGACTCGCGTCCCCGGGCGTCACCGTCTTAGGCAACGCGAGGAACACCTCCGGGGGCTTCGCGGCATCCGTCGGCGCCGCGTCGGCCGGCGCGCTGGCACGCGCCTCGGGACTCGTCAGCCAGTGCGCGATCGCCTGCAGTTCGGCATCGCCCATGCCCAGCACCTGGGCCTGCATCGAGCCGAAGGCCAGCTTGTCGAATACGACGCCGGGCGACAGCTCGACCAGCTTGCGGCGGGGTGGCACGTCGGCGCGCGCCTGGTCGGGGCAGGGGGCGCAGCGTGTCGCATCGAGGGCGGCGCCGTCGGCGAGACTGACGCTGCCGGTGGCGACGGAAGCGCCGGC
>CAZNSL010001070.1:0-2267 GCA_964574975.1 uncultured Alcaligenaceae bacterium
GGCAGCCGCGATTCGGGAACCGGTTCGGCGGTGTCGAGCAATGTGAGTTGCGGCGCTGCGTCGGGTTGGGCCATGAGAACGATTGCAGCACGTCCGCAAGAAAGCCTGCGCGCGACGTCACGATTGCTCGCGTTGACTGTGTGGCTTCTTGCGAAATCCGGTCCGGAAATTCGCGACGACCCGCACAGTCGGCGCCCGGTGCCGACCGTCAGCCGATCGGCCGGGTCATCACGTAGTCGTCTTCAATCGCGTCCCCGACCCGGAACGACTTGGTCCCGCTGACCACGAAGCCGTGTTTGCGGTAAAAGCGTTGGGCGCGTTCGTTTTTCTGGTTGACGCCGAGCCACACCGTGCCGGCGCCGTGGTCGCGGGCATCGTCGAGCGCCGCGTTCATCAGTGCCGCGGCGACCGCGCCGCCGTGCGCGTCGGGCAGCACGTAGATCTTGGAGAGCTCGACCACCGAGTGCCTCGGCAGCACGCGCGCGACGTCGGGATCGGTCGGCGCGCCGCGAATCAGCATGGCGTAGCCGAGAATTCGCGTGTCGTCGCGCGCGACGAACACCGCACGGCCGGCGTCGGCCAGGTAGTGGCGGAAGTTGTCGGCCGACAGGTTGTCCGAGAGGAACGCGGCGACGTTCTCGGCGGTGACCGACGGAGGGCAGGCCAGCGGGAAGGTCGCGGTGGCGACGGCGGCGAGTTCGGTGACGTCCGCGGGAGTCGCCGCGGCGACCGTCACAGATTCCACTGCGCCAGATGGAGTCCGCTCTTCTTGTCGATGAGGACCACGTGTGACACCAGGTCGCGGTAGCAGTCCCAGAACACCGCGCCGGCAACGGTCGCCCCCTGCGCTGCGCCGGCGAGTGCCTTCGGGAGGTCGGCCGGGTCGTCGGTGGGGCGGGGCTCGTAGGCGTCACCCGTCGGCGTCACCCCGCGGAACTGGAAGGACACCGCTATGGCGGTCGGTGTCGGCACCTGGACCGCCTGCACGACGATGTTGGCGCGCCAGACCTGTTCGCGCGGCGGACGCGGGGGATAGCCCCAACCGGCCGGGATGGCGGACGGAGTCACGCTGACTACCGTGACGTCGGCGACGAGGTCGCCGTTGCGGACGCGCAGGGTGTCGCCGACGCGGCCGATGGGCGTGGCCACGGTGGTTTCGGCGGGCGCCGCGTGGGCCGGCGGGGCGGCCAGTGCGAGAATCGGCAGGAGTGCGGTCAGGACGAACAGCCAGCGACGCATGGTCGCATGATGGCACATCGCGATGGCCGGGGGCGGCGGGTTACGACGCGATGAGCGCGTCTGCGCGGCGACCGCGAGCCAGTTGCCGGGATACGACGACGATTGCGCCGAGTTGGGCCAGTCCGACCAGTACGACGGGCCAGAGCAGGCCCGCCACGAGTGCGTAGGTCATGCGGTGCGGGACGGGCTGACGTTGAGCGTGATGGTCGGTTACGTCGAGTGCCAGCGTGGTGCAGACCAGCCCGCAGGCCAGGTAGAGCACGACCATGGTGGTTGACATCGTTGTCATCACTTCCTCAGTGCCGGGCGAATCTCATTGTTCACCTCTACCCATGCGGTTCTGGCAACAAACACACACTTGGCTGTGAAATTGTTATCTGTGGCACAGCGAGAGTCAAATCCGGGCTAAAAAGGTGTTCGGAGGGCGAACCGCGAGGTTTGCGTAATGGGGCGCATGGTTCGCGATGTGATTGCCGGGCAAATGCGGTGGCATCGCGCCCGGCAGTCCCGGACGGCTTGTGTCCGTGCTCCGAGGTTCTCGGCAACGGCTACTGGGCGTTTGCTGCGTGCGAGTTCGGCCTTCAGGTCCCGGCTGGATCGCATGATTGCGAATAGCCGAACGTCGGCGTGGGATCCGCGACTGCCGGCCGGTGCGCCTGCATGATGGCCGGGTGACGAAGCGCGCGGAATACACCTATGCGCTCTACGCCGGCTCACTGGCTGAACCTGGCGACCGCAACCCGTACAACGGGAAGTCGCTGGCGCTGGCGGCGCTGTGGCTGCGCGGCTATCGGCGAATGCTGCGGGTGAGGATCGAGACGGGACCGACGATGCAGGCATACCTACGGGGCCGCGCCCGTGGCTAAAGCTCAGCGCTACCGCGATGCGCTCGACCAACTGACTCCACACCGACCTTGCCTGGCACGATTGGGCACGTATCGGGCGCGAAGCCAAGAAAGGCCCGGGTTTGCCGGGCCTGACTTGCGAAAACGTGGTGCGCGATACTGGGATTGAACCAGTGACCTCTT
>CAZNSL010001071.1:0-2264 GCA_964574975.1 uncultured Alcaligenaceae bacterium
GCCTGGGAAACCCACGCCGGTAACGAGCCCTCGCGCATGTCGCTCGACATCGACTGGCACCGGCCGTCTTTCAGGGCCGCATACAATTCGCCCGCCAGGTTTTCCTTGACCCGGTTGTGCGGGTACTTGGCCCCGGCCATGGCGAACATCTCGCCGTCGTAGAACTCGCTCTTGAACGCGGCTCGTCGCTCGATGGCGAGGTACTGCTCGGCGGTCAAACGCATCTTCGGCGCGGCGGACATCGCTTCACCCCCGCCGCCATTCTACGAACGGCGCGACCCGGTTCGCGGCGCTTCGCGGAAGCGCCGCGAACCGAAGTCCCGGTCGAAACTATCCCAGCCCGACGCCGGGGCAAACGAATTCGGCAGCGGATGCGTTCGACCGTTGTCGGCGGCGCTCGACCGGATTAGACTGTGGGCCAGACCGTTCCGTTTCCCAACGAGGCTCACCCCATGCGACGCCTCTCACGTTCCGGCCGCCGCGCGTTCACGCTGATCGAGCTGTTGGTGGTCATTGCCATCATCGCCGTGCTGATCGGCCTCTTGCTGCCGGCCGTGCAGAAGGTGCGCGAAGCCGCGGCCCGCACCCAGTGCCAGAACAACCTGAAGCAGTGGGGCCTGGCCATGCACAACATGCACGACGCGACCGGGGCGCTGCCCGAGGGCAATCGCAGCAACCCCCGGCGGGTCTGGGTCGTGTTGGTCTGGCCGTACGTCGAGCAGGGAGCGCTCTACACTAGCTTCGACCAGCGCGTCCACTTCTGGCAGCCGCCGAACACCTACGAGAACACCATCAACGGGGCCAATGCCCGCACCGCGCCGATCTACTACTGCCCCAGCGACCGACCGGGGGCACTGTGGAAGGGCGATCCCTACTGGCGCGCCCGCGGCAACTACGTCGTCAACTGGGGCAACCAGATGGTGCCGTACAACCCGGCCGACCCGCTACAGAATCCGAACCTCGGCATCGCACCGTTCGGCTACATCGACCACACGAACCGCGACAAGCCGCGCACGGTCAAGCTGACCGACATGGCCGACGGCACCTCGAACACGTTGCTCGTCTCCGAGATCATCATGGCCGCGGGCGATTTCGACTTCGACATCCGCGGCGACATGATGAACGACGATCGGCCGTGTACCATGTTCATGACCATCAACCCGCCGAACTCCGGCACGGACGTGTCGCCGTACTGCAACCAGGTGACCTACCCGATGAACCCGCCGTGTACCAACACCGGCTCGGCCAACTCGCACAAGGCGGCCCGCAGCAAGCACGCCGGCGGCGTCAACGCCGCGTTCGGCGACGGCTCGATCCGCTTCGTGACCAACTCGATCCTGCCGGCGACGTGGCGGGCCGTGGGCACCATGACCGGCGGCGAGACGCCCGCCGAGAACTAACGCTGTTTCGAACCAGGGACACACCATGATATGCGCACGCCTTGCCCCCGCGGCCGTCGTCTTCGCCCTGATCGCCGGCTGCGGTTCGGACAAGCCGGTCGGAACGGTCAAGGGCCGGGTGACGCTCGACGGCCAGCCGCTGGCGAAGGGGCAGATTCGCTTCGTACCCGTCGACGGCAAATCGGCCCCCGTCGAGGCGGAGGTCGCCGACGGCGCGTTCGCGGCCACATTGCCGTTAGGCGACATGCGCGTCGAGGTGCGTGCCCCGAAGGTGGTCGGCAAGCTCAAGATGTACGAATCGCCGAACAGCCCGGTGGTCGACAAGATCGAGGAGGCGGTCGCCGCACGCTTCAACGTAACCAGCACGCTGACGCTGACGGTACGCAAGGGCGAACAACCGGCCGAGTTCGCGGTGTCGGGCAAATAGCGGCGGATCATTCGCCAACGACGCGAATGCCGGCGCGCGGGCGACGGCCCGCGGGGCGGACGGCGATTTCGACGTGCTGGCCGAGTTTGTTCAGTAAGCGGAACAGCCGGTCGAGGCTGAAACCGGTGGTGTTGCCGCGGACCAGAGCCGAGACTTTCGGCTGGTCGAGGCCGAGAACCTTCGCCGCCCGCGCTTGCGTCAGCCGCCGGGCAGCGATCGCTGCGCGGATGCGTTGCACCAACTCGGCCTTGGCGAGGTACAACTCCGGATTGGGCAGCCCGAGGTCGGCAAAGACGTTGCCGCAACTGTCTTCGACCAGCTCGCGCGGGGCATTAGACGTCGCTTTGTCGCGACCATTCCGTATAGGCATCTTCCGCGTCCCTCAGAGGCTATCCGGAAAGAATCGCCGATGATTTCAGGCTTTCAATGCCGGCGTG
>CAZNSL010001072.1:0-2262 GCA_964574975.1 uncultured Alcaligenaceae bacterium
TGGTATTAAGGTTGTCAGCCCCGGAGGGGCGACAGTCTGCCGCCCCTCCGGGGCTATTCAACAGAGCAATGTGACCACAGTATCGTTATGCTAGCTGTCGTATCAGCCGCTGGCCGGCGGCGCGAGGACGTGCAGCCGCCGCGGCAGCAATTCGACCTGGATCTCGCGAACGCCGTCCGCGTCCAGGCAGAAGAACTCGCCGTCCACGTGGACCTGCAGCGGCTCGGCCGAACCCAGCGCGGCAGCGCGACAGCGGCCGACGCGGATGAGCGGGTGGTCCGCCGGCAGCGTGCCCGTGGCGATCCGCGGTAACATCGTCAGGGCCTGCCAGCGCGTCAGGCCGCCAGCGTGGACGTAGTCGAACAGCCCGTCGTCGAGCGATGCCCCCGGCGTCACCAGAAAGCCGCCCTCGCGCCGGCCCAACGACAGAGTGAACGCCAGCGTCGGCCAGTCAGCTTTGACGCCATCGAGCGTTACCGTACAGACCGGGCTGACGAAGTGCTTGCGCACCGCCTGCACGAACGCCAGGCCGTACAGGGCCATGCCCGTCAGCCGTGGGATGCGCTGGGCCTCGTACGTCACCGCGCTGTTGAAGCCGACGCCCAGGCCGTTGACGAAGAACTTCGCCCGGCCGCCGCCCGACACCCGGCCCACATCCACCGCCCGTACGGCCATTGCTCGCCGGGCGGCGGCGTCGAGCGGCCAGTCGCGGCCGACACCCAGCGCGTAGGCGTAGTCGTTCGCCGAACCGACCGGCCAGACGCCGAACACGACCTCCGGTTTGTCGGCTTGCAACAGCCCTGTCGCGACTTCGTGGACCGTGCCATCGCCGCCGGCGGCGATCACCGTCGTACAGCCGTCCTCGATGGCACGCCGCGCCAGTTCGGTGCCGTGGCCGGGGGCGGACGTGGGCCGTAGGTCGAATCGGCCGGGATGGCGGCGGGCCAACTCGGCGATTAGCCGCTTCGCCCGGCCGCGTCCGGCCGCCGGGTTGTAGATGACGCACTCGCCCATGCCTACAATGTACCGCCGGAACCGGTTGAGCCCGACGCGCAAGCGAGGGGAAGAAATCCCTCGCTGGCGCGTCGGGCTCAAAAGCCACAATAACCACCGAGGTCCGCCATGCTCTCCGGCGACACGCTCTTCACGCGGCGACAGTTCCTGCACACGTCCGTTGCGGCCCTCGCTACGACAGGCGTTGCGACGGCCCGCGATACCACGCCGGTGAAGGTCGGCCAGGGCAAGGCGACCTTCACCCTCGATCCGAATTGGGGCGTCCTGCCGGCCGGTATGAAGTACGGCCTCGGTTGCGCCATCGTCGTCGATGCCAAGGACCGCGTCATCGTCACGTCGCGTTCGACCAACCCGTGCGTCGCCATCTTCGACAAGGACGGCAAACTCGTCGAGACGTGGACGAAGGAACTCAGCGCGAAGGTCGCGTACACCCCGGAGCAGATTCAGGACACCGCCCACGGCCTGTACCTCAGCAACGAAGGTGGCACCGAGTACTTGTACTGGACCGAGAACGTCAGCACCAACCGGCAAGGCCCGAAGTTCGGTAAGCGCGTCTACAAGACCGATACGACGGGCCGCATCCTCTTCACCCTCGGCCCGGACGAGAAGGACTCGCCGACGACGCGCACGGTGCCGCTGACCAACCCGACCGATGTGGCCGTCGGCCCTGATGGCTCGGTCTACGTTGTGGACGGCTACGGCAGCCAGAAGGTCTACCGCTTCGACAAGGACTTCAAGCAACTCAAAGTCATCGGCGGCCCCGGCAAGGTCCACGGCAAGTTCAACACCTGCCACGGCGTCTGGGTCAACACGCTCAAGAAGGAACCGGAGGTCTACATCGCCGACCGGGCCAACAACCGCATCGAGGTGTACTCGCCGGAGCTGGAGTACAAACGGACCATCCCCGGCGTGCGGCTGCCGTGCTGTTTCTACCAGGCCGGCGGGCTGCTCTACGTGCCCGAACTCGACCAGCGCGTGACGATCCTCGACGCCAACGACAAGGTGGTTGCCCACCTCGGCGACGGGCACGACGCGGCCGGCAAGGCGATGGGCCGCAAGGAGGTCGAGGCAAACCCGGCGAAGTTCTTCGCGCCGCACGCTCTGACCGTAGACTCTCGCGGCAACCTGTTCGTGCTGGAGTGGATCGATTTCGGCCGGGTACGCAAGTTCACGCCGACGCCGGCGTGAGGCAGGATGTCGTGCGCGGCCAGCCCGGAGCGCCAGCGACGGGGAGTTCGACCCGTCGCT
>CAZNSL010001073.1:0-2261 GCA_964574975.1 uncultured Alcaligenaceae bacterium
GAATGACCTCGATCCGCACCGCCACGTCCAGTTCGGCCCACCGCCGGTCGGCCGTGTACACGGGGAACCCCAGGGTCAGGCCGAGCGCCAGGCAGGCTCGGTCCGCGAACGAGAGTCCGAACGCCCGTGTCCGCGGGCGGAGCGACGCGGCAGCGGCCGCCTGCTCTGAATCGAACGGGATGTACGGAATGTGGAGCCGGGCGATGTCGGCGATCGCGGCGTCGAGATGTTTCCCGCGGTCCGTCGCCCGGGCCAGGGTCTCCGCGTAATTGACCGCCGACAGCACGGCGTTCGGGAGTCGGGTGGCGACCACGTCCGCCCTTGAATTCGTCGGCTTAGCCCGTCCTCAATGGCCTCGCTTGCCAAGCCGCTGCCCGCGGCGCGCACCGCCCTCGGCCCCGCTCTTCGCAGGGATTTCGTCGCGATGGTTCGGTCATGCTGGCGTTGGCTATGACGTGTCGGCAGCGGTAGGAACGGACGCGGGCCGAGGGCGGCCGTGACGAGGGATCGCCTCCACAACCACCATGCGCCCCGTGCGGCACTGCGGGCAGCACCCGGCCGGAACGGACGCCGCCGTGGTGCCCGCCTCGGTCGCCGCCACCGACTTCGGCTCATCGTCCGTCGCCGGGGAACAGCCAGTCGGCCGGGCGGTTGGCGGTCCAGTATTCACGGAGGATGGCCAAGAGCTTTGGGGACAGCATGACATAGCGGTCCTTCTGGCCTTTGCCCTGGCGCACGCGGATGGTCATGCGGCGGCTGTCCACGTCGGCCACCTTCAGCCCGACCAGTTCGGAGACCCGCACGCCGGTGGCGTAGATGGTCGCGAACAGCGCCCGCGTCTTGATCCGACGGATGGCCGCCAGGAATTGGCGGACCTCGTCTCGGCTCAGGATCACCGGGAGCCGCTTCGGCGGCTTGGCGCAGACGATCTCGCCCTGGGGCCAGTCCAAGCCGAGGGTGACGCGGTAGAAGAAGTGCAGCGCGCAGCGGGCCTGGTTGCAGGTACTCCAGGCGGCCTTCTGGCGGATCAGGTGGAGGAGGTAGTCGCGGACGTGCTCCCGGCCGAGGCGGTCGGGAGACTGGCGGAAGTGCCGGGCGAAGGCGGCGACCACCCGGACGTAGGCGTCCTGGGTGTTGGCGGCCAGGTTCCGCATCGCCATGTCGTCGAGCATGCGTTGCCGTAGCGGTGTCATCGGTCACTCCGGGATCGAGGAAGGGGATTCGGTGGGACGTCCACCGGCCTTCATCGTGCCCCCGCGCGGGACCGTGCCCCCAGCACAAAACGACAGCGGCTCGACGGGCGATTCAAAGTGGGTCGTTACAACCGGCCCTCGGACAAAGTGATTGACGCCTTCGGTCGGGTTGCCGTATGGTTCGCGAAACACACTTTGCGCGAGGTATGAATGAACCGACTCCCCACCCCCGCATCCGGCGACGACTCGTTACCCGCCGTTAACGACTTGCGGTCGCAACTCGGCGAAGCGGTCGCGGCGTGGCTGACGCGGTCCCCGTCGCACGAAACCCGATCCGGCTACACACGCGACTTGAACCGCTTCCTGACGCACGTCGGCATTGCGGACGGCCACTGGGACGAATTGCCGCGGGTCCGGCCGGGGCATGTGGCCGCGTGGCGGGATCACCTCCTGGCGGCCGGTCAGACGAACACGGCCATCAGCCGCAAGCTCTCCGTCGTCCGCTCGCTGTTCGGCTACTTGCGGGCCTACGGCTACGCGGGGGCCAATCCTGCCGATACCGCGTTCGTCGCCGCCCCGCCGGTGCCGCGGGACGGCAAGACGGTCGGCCTCACGCCCGACGATTGCCGCCGGTTGCTCGACGCACCGTCGCCCGACACCGCGGAAGGGGTGCGAGACCGCGCCCTGCTGGCCGTCCTCGCGTTCACCGGCTGTCGCGTCGGCGAAGTGTGCCGGTTGCGGATCGCGGACTACAAGTCGAGCGGCGGTCACCGTGTTTTGGAGGTCCGCGGCAAGGGCGGCAAGGAACGGCGGGTGCCGCTTCACCCGGAAGCCTTTGAGCGGATCGAGGCGTGGCTGGACGGGGCCGGCTTGCGGGACACGTCCGGGGCGATGTTCCGCCCGTGCCGAACGGCCCGCGGTCACGGCCGGCACGGCTTCCGCGACCGCCCGCTGACGCGCCGGGCCGTGCAGTTGTTGGTCGAGCGGTACGTCGCCCGGCTCAAGCTCGACCCGAACGTCACCGTACACTCGTTCCGCGTAACGGCCCTCACGACCGCCCGTGAACGG
>CAZNSL010001074.1:0-2260 GCA_964574975.1 uncultured Alcaligenaceae bacterium
TCCGCAACGGTGTACGATCAGCGACGAACTACGGCTACCCCCGTGAACGGATACGCCGCCTTTTTCCTTGACGCACCGCCCAATCGTCGGCGAAACTACCTTAAGTTATTGCCGCCGCACGAGGCCGCCCCCCTGCCTGCCTCGATCCGCCCGACGCCGTTCCGACTCGGCCCTGGGAGTTATTCCGGCATGACCGCATTCCGCGCCTGTGCCCTCGCCGCGCTGGTCGCTGCCGCGCCGGCCGCCCGCGCCGGCATCGACGTGCCCGGCCGGCCGCCGGTCGAAGCCGTCGATTTCGAGCGGCACGTCATGCCCGTCTTCTCCAAGTCCGGCTGCAATGGCGGCTCCTGTCACGGCTCCTTCCAGGGTAAGAACGGCTTCCGCCTCTCCCTGTTCGGCTACGACCCCGCCAAGGACTTCGCCAGCCTCACCCGCGACACCCTCGGCCGACGCATCAACCGCGTCCGGCCCGACGATTCGGTGCTGCTGAGCAAGGCCGCCGGCCGGGTGCCGCACGGCGGCGGCGTTCGCGTTGCCGCCGACTCCTGGCAATACGCCGTGCTGCGCGCGTGGGTTGCGGCTGGGGCCAAGTGGGACAAGGGCCGTGGCGTCGTCCGCGAACTCGTCCTCGATGCGACCGAGTCCGTTCTCGTTCCCCTCGGCGGCGAGGCCCGGCTCAACGTGCGTGCCAAGTTCGTCGAGGGGCCGGACGAGGTCGTGACCGCGTTCTGCGACTTCCGCATCGCCGACGACGCCGTGGCCGAGGTGGACGGCTACGGCCGGCTGAAGGCGAACAAGCCCGGCGACACCGGCCTGACGGTCAGTTACCGCGGCGTCGTCAAGGCGTTGCGCGTGCTAGTGCCCGCGCGTGTGCCGGACGGTTTCCGCTACCCGGCCGTGCCGGAGGCGAACTTCATCGACCGCGAGGTGCTGGCCAAGCTGCGGCGGCTCAACATGGTGCCGTCGGAGTTGTCGACCGACGCCGAGTTCCTCCGCCGCGTCACCATCGACACCATCGGCAGCTTGCCGACGCCGGACCAGGTGCGTGCGTTCCTCGCCGACACGTCGCCGGACAAGCGGGCGAAGAAAATCGACGAGTTGCTTGCCCATCCGCTACACGCTGCCCTGTGGGCGACGAAGCTATCCGACATCACCGGCAACGCCACCGACATGCTGGAGCAGCCGCAGCAACTCCGGCCGCGGCGCAGTCAACAGTGGCACGACTGGCTCCGCAAGCGGGTGCAGGACAACGTGCCCTACGACCAGATCGTCCGCAACATCCTCACGGCCACCAGCCGCGAAGGACTATCGCCGGAGGAATGGGTCGAGAAGACGACGGTGGCCGACGCAGCCATCGAGAAGGGATTCGACAAATCGTACCAGGACCGCAAGACGCTCGATCTGTTCTGGCGACGAC
Organism: uncultured Alcaligenaceae bacterium; assembly: GCA_964574975.1. Lineage (GTDB taxonomy): Bacteria > Planctomycetota > Planctomycetia > Gemmatales > Gemmataceae > JAXMAS01. Next base: position 1,418 of record CAZNSL010001074.1, read on the forward strand.
AGGGGCAGGTGCAGTTAGAACAGTGGGGCGAGAAGGTGGCGGCGGCGTTCCTCGGCGTCCGGCTCGAATGTGCCCAGTGCCACAAGCACCCGACCGACCGCTGGACGCAAGCCGACTACCGCGCGTTCGCCAACCTGTTCGCGCAGGTCAGCGTCGGCCTGTCGCCGGAAACGCGGACCGTGGCGCAGAAGGTCAACGACGAGCGCAAGGCCGCGGCCGATCCGAAGAACAAGAACCGCGTCAACCCCATCCGCGAGATGTACCTCGCCACGGTAGCGACGCCGAAGCCCGGGCCGCAGCCGAAGGCCAAGGGACGGCCGCCGCAGCCGCGGGCCCTGGCGCACCCCGACACCGGCCGGCCGCTCGTGCCCAAGGCGCTCGGCGGCCCGGAGATGCCGATCGAGCCGGGCAAGGACGTGCGCGGCACCCTGTTCGCCTGGATGCGCAGCCCGGAGAACCCGTACTTCGCCCGCAGCTTCGTCAACCGCGTCTGGGCACACTACCTCGGCGTCGGCCTGGTCGAGCCGGTGGACGACTTCTCGCTGGCCAACCCGCCGACCAACGCCCGCTTGCTCGACGCCCTGGCGAACGAGTTCGTCACGCACGGCTGCGACCTACGGCACCTGGAGCGCACCATCCTCGCCAGCCGTACCTACCAACTGAGTTCGACGCCGAATGCGACCAACCGCTTCGACAAGAACAACTACGCCCGCGGCTACGTCCGACCGATGATGGCCGAGGTCGTCGTGGACGTGCTGAACGCGGCCCTCGGCGTCGGCGAGCAACTCGGCCCGGACGTGCCGGCGGGGACCAAGATGATCGAGGTCGGCGCGACGCGCGTGC
>CAZNSL010001075.1:0-2258 GCA_964574975.1 uncultured Alcaligenaceae bacterium
TACAAATCCTGTCCGGACTCGGTCGGCCATGACCGCGTACATCGCACTCGGCAGCAACCTCGGCGACCGAGCCGCAACACTACTCTCGGCCGTCCGGCAGTTGAACGCATCTCCGGGCGTCCAGGTCCGTCGGCTCTCCTCGTTCCACGACACGGTCCCCGTCGGCGGCCCGTCCGACCAGCCGCACTTCCTCAATGCGGCCGCTGAGCTCGCCACCGATCTGTCGCCCGACGAGCTATTGCACGTTCTGTTAGCGGTCGAATCGACTCACGGCCGCATACGCGATACGAAGGATGGACCACGCACGCTCGACCTCGACCTGCTCCTGTACGGCGACCTCGTGCGCGAGTGCCCGGACCCGGTGGTTCCGCACCCGCGGATGGCGTCGCGCGCGTTCGTGCTGGAACCGCTGGCGGAAATCGCGGCGGAGGCAGTCCACCCGACGAGCGGCGCGACCGTGCGAGAACTTCTGAATCGGCTGTGCGACAAGGGCGAGGTTCCACCGCCATCGACTTACCAGTACCCTCATCCAAACCCCTCCACCGATCGCCCGCTGCTCGGCCAGCGAGCACTCGTGACGGGTTCGACCGGAGGCATCGGTCGAGCCGTCGCCCTCGCCCTCGCTCGTGCCGGTGCGGACATCATCGTTCACGGCCGGCGTCCCGGCGATGCCGTTGTCGCCGAGATCGAAACCCACGCCGCTCGCGGTCGCGCGATCCGGGCCGACTTGCGCGACCCGGACGCGACGAAGACATTCGCGGACGCTGCGTGGAGTGTCTGGGATGGCCTCGACATCGCGGTCCTGAACGCGGGTGTCGACATACTGACCGGCGACGCGGCCAAATGGCCGTTCGAGCGCAAACTGAACGAACTGTTAGCCGTCGATGTCGCCTCGACCATCGTGCTCGGCCGATCGCTCGGCAAGCGGATGCGCGAGCGCGGTCGCGGCGTCATCCTGACGGTCGGCTGGGACCAGGCCGAGACCGGCATGGAGGGCGACAGCGGCCAACTCTTCGCGGCGGCGAAAGGAGCCGTGATGGCGTTCTCGCGCAGCCTGGCACTGAGCCTCGCCCCGACGGTTCGCGTCAACTGTTTGGCACTCGGCTGGATTCGCACCGACTGGGGTGCGTCCGCGTCGGAAGTCTGGCAGGAGCGCGTGCGCCGCGAGACTCCGCTCGGCCGCTGGGGCACGCCCGAGGACGTGGCGGCCGCGGCCGAATGGTTGTCGTCACCTGCCGCGGCTTACATCACCGGCCAGACGATCCGCATCAACGGTGGCGCGGTGCGCTAATTCGCACTGAAGTCCGGGGGAAACTTGCGCCCCTCGGCCGACGCGGCTTGAGATCCCAGGGCGTCGATCAAGGCGGCCAACCGTGCCACGCGTCGTGCGACCACAACATCGTCGAGCAACTCCTGCTTGTCCACGACGTCCAGCGGCAGGGCAAATGCGAGGATGTCAGCTAACGAACCGAGCGGCATTTCGCCATCGAGTAACTCGATCAATTGCTCGCGCGACGGGCCGGCAAATCGCGGCAGTATCTGTTCCTTGAGGTCGCGTCGCAATCGGGCAGCCTCGTCCGGCGGTGGCGGTTCGTCGGCGAGCAACTCGGCCCGCGCCGTGCGGAACGGCTCGTCGTCAACGACCTCGCCGCGAATGCGAATCCGGCTCACTCCCCGCAAGAGCAAGTTATATCGCCCATCGTCGAGACGCTGGTCGGCCACCACACGGCCCAGGCACGCCACCGGGTGTACGGCCGGGCGGTTGTCGTAGTCGTTCTCCCAACCCGGTTTGAGGAGCGCGAGTGCGATCAAGCGATCGCCAGCGAGCGCGCTGGCGGTCATGCGGCGGTAACGCGGCTCGAAGATGTGCAGCGGCTGGACGGCATGCGGAAACAGTACCAGGTTCGGCAGCGGGAACAGCCGCGCCCGGCCGGTGAAGTGCGACAGTACGTTGGGGTCGTCGTTCATGGGATAATCTGAGATTCGAGAGTCTCAAATCACTCCTCGTCCTCGTCCACGAACTCGTTGGGGTCGGGCCACGCCTCGGGTGCGGGGTCCAGTTCGATCGTCGGGATCAGCAACGGGTCCGGCCGCAAGTCGCGCCGCAAGAGGTCCGTCTCGGCGTGGACCGGGGCGAAGCAGACCGCCATCTCCACCCAGAACGACTCGCGATCCAAGCCGCGGTACGGCGACGGGTAGCGCTCCATGTACGCCTTGGCCGTAGCGAAGAGCTTGACCGCGCCACGCAGGTTGCCGTT
>CAZNSL010001076.1:0-2258 GCA_964574975.1 uncultured Alcaligenaceae bacterium
TGTTGGTCTCGCTCCCCTCCGCGACGTACCCGCTGTCGGTGTTCGTGCCGACGCCGATTGCCACACCGCGGCCGTCGGCCTTCACCAGCAGCGTGTAGCTTCCGGGCCACGTCGTCGTCGTCGTCGAGAACGTCTGCGTCACCGTGTAACTCGCTCCCGCGGCCAATGCGGTGTTGCGCAGGGCATACCCCGTCAGGCTCGCGTCGGCGTTGTCCAGTGTTCCATCCGCCGACAGATAGGCAAGCGTGTAGAAGTCTGGCTGTGCCGCCAAGGAGCCAACATTCGTGACCGTAATGGTCACGGGTACGCTGTAGGCGCCCATCTGACTTACCCCGATCGCGCCGACAGTGACGATGCTGATGGCGAGATCAGGAAGCTTCGGAGGCAGCACGACGGCGGCGGACTGTACGTTGTTGGATTCGACGAACTCGGAGACCACGTTCGGGCCGGTCGGCGCATACTGGCCCGCCCCCGACCCGCCGTCAGCCTTGACGAAGAGCGTGTAGCTGCCCGCAGCGGTTGTCGTCGCCGTGGTGAACGTCGTGTTGACGGTGTAGCTCGCTCCAGGTGCCAGGGGTACCGACCGAGTGGCGGCGTTGCCGAGAGCCTCGTCCGCATCGTCGAACCCGGAATTCGCCGACAGGTACCCGCGATCGGTCCAAGTGCCCGTCGCTTCGCCGGCACCGACGTTGCTGACCTGAAACGAAATCGGGATCGCGTACGCGCCGCTCGTCTGCGCAGTGATGGCGCCAACCGCGACATTGGAGATGATGAGGTCGGGCTGGGCGAGGCGTGTCGCCTGCACCAAATTGCCGGCGGCGTCGTAGGTGAATTGGATCTGCGCCGGCGACTGGCCGAGCACGATTCCGGAAGCCACCGCCGCGGCCATACAGGCAACGCGCCGAAGCGCGCCGCGAGCAGCGTGTTCGATGGACACCGATCCCTCTCCGGGTTGCCGTACGCGAGATTTCCCCTAAGTCGAACAAGGATAATATGTTGCGCACAAACTGTTAACTACCGTTCGTCGGCGCTGCCATGCGCGCGTCTTCGGCACATGGCGATCCGGCTCTCCTTGGCAATGCCGCAACGAATCGGTCTGCCTTCGACCATCAGCGACGCGATGCCCGAAGGGCGGACGATCGGCCGTACCAAACCCATCGTGGCCTCGTCGCGGAAGTCGGGGTCGGGTTTGGTCGCGAGCGCGTGGCCAAACGCTCGCACCAGTTCCGCGCCACCGGGCTGCTGCTCGCCGCTGCAGGCGATGCGATCGCCGCATCAAGTTCACCGCGCCTGGATCTCGATCCGGACGCCGACGAAGAGCGCGTATTTCTCGGTCGTTTCCAGCACCGTTTGCGCATCGCGACCTCCTGCCGCGTCATCCCCGCCGCGGTTCGCACCGCCGCGAGGTTCGGCCGGAGCATGTACAGGGAGGATCGACGCGTGGCACGCGATGCCGCGCGCCGCCGTGTTGGGCGCCCGTCATCGGCGCGAGCGTGCGGGCCGGTGGTCCTCGGCTCCGGACGTGGGGACCTCCCCGCACGAGTGGTTCACTTTCATGCTAACTGGCACCTCCGCAGGCAGCCATCGACGTCGCGGGCGACCCACGGCCGATCTCGGGCCTTGGCGCCGGCGAAAATGCCTCGCGTACCAACGCGGCTTCGCGAATCGCAACGCTGCGAGGCGCCGACACACTGCCGGCATGAATCGCGGCGAACCGTCACGGGACCCGCGCCCGGAAGCCTAGCCAGCGGTGTTCCCCGGCCCTGCAGGCGGCGCAGCGCGCGAGGAGGTGATCGAGGGTGCCGGTTAGCCTCATTGCTAACCGGTCGCCGGGCAAGGTCCCACGGGTGCGGTCGAACGCAAGCTCGCCGCGCCTTTTCGGGCCATCGCCGAACGGATCGGCGCGATCGGCGAAGGCCGTTCTGCCAAGCGCCTGCGCGTCGGCTGCACATCAGCGCGAAGGCGCGCAATTTCGAATGGTTGACCGTCCGGCCGCGCGGGAACGGGCGACGTGCACCGGCAACGAGGGCCGGGGCGCTTTCGGATGTGGCCGACTGCGGCGCTTGGCCGCTAACGCACGACTAGGACCGGCAGCTTGGAGTGCGTCAGGACCTTGGTGGTCTCGCTGCCGAGCAGCAGTCCGGTCAGGCCGCGCCGCCCGTGCGACGCCATGACGATCGCGTCGCACTTCGCCTTCCTGGCGGCGGCGAGGATCGCCTCCCACGGCGCCGAGGCGATCGCGTGCACGGTGCCGCACT
>CAZNSL010001077.1:0-2258 GCA_964574975.1 uncultured Alcaligenaceae bacterium
CCGCCGCCGGGGTGCGCTCCGGCCGCCCACCCCCTTTCCCCGGGGTGGCCCCCCCGCGGCGAAAGCGCCGGGGCGCTCGACCCGCCGCTGGCGCACCGGGCTGACCGACCCGGTGTGGGATAAACTGGAGCAGCGGGGCAAAGATCGCCGTCCGTTTCCCCTGCCCAAGCCGTTACCTCTGATGACGACCGCTCTTCCGATGATGCCGGAGTTCCCGCCATGCGTACAGGTCGCACCGCCATCGTGTTCGCGCTCGCCCTGGCCGCCGCCACCGCTTCCGCCGCCGATGATGCCGAACACTACGCCCTGCTCGTCGGCGTCCGCGAGTACGCCTCGCCGGACCTCGGCGTCCTACGGTTTACCGAGGCCGACGTTGGCCAACTGGCCTCCGTACTGCGCGACGCGAATTTCAAGCCCGACAACATCGTCCTACTCACCCTCACCCGTGGCCTGACCGCTCCCGCTCTCAAGCCGACCGGCGACGCCATTCGCCGCAACCTTCGCACCATCTGCGACCGCTGCAAGAAGGGCGACAGCCTTCTGATCGCCCTGGCCGGCCACGGCGTCCAATTCGCCGGCGAGGACGAGAGCTACTTCTGCCCGGCCGACGCCGTCCTCGACGACAAGGACAAGTCGAGCCTCATCTCCATGAGCGAGATTTACCGCGCCCTGGAACAGTGCCAGGCCGGGTTCAAGCTGGTGCTGGTCGATGCCTGCCGCAACCGACCGGCATCGCGGTCGCGCAGCGTCGATAAGTTGGAGACGGTCACCCGGCCCTTGGGCAAGCTACCGCCTGGCGGAGCGGCCGCGTTCTTCTCGTGCTCGGCCGGCCAGCGGGCCTACGAGGACGAGAAGCTCGGCCACGGTGTCTTCTTCCACAACGTCATCGAAGGGCTACGCGGCAAGGCCGACCTGGACGCCAACAAGAAGGTGACGTTGCCGGAACTGGAACTGTTCGTCAACACCCACACCGGCGAGTACGTCAAGAAGACGTTCAACCAGGAGCAGGAGCCGAACCTGCACAAACAGACTCGTGGCCTCGCGTCGCTGGTGAGTTGGGACAAGCCGCGGGCATGGCTCGGCTTCAACTACAGCGCGGCCGGCGACGCTCTGGCCAAGAAACTCGGCCTGGACAGCCCCGGCGTCCTCAAGGTCGAGTCGATCCTGCCGGGTGGCCCGGCCGTCGCGAGCGACTTGAAGCCCGGCGACGTGATTCACAAGGTCAACGGCCAGGCGTTCCGCACTGCGGCACAGTTCAACGCCATCCGTCGGACCTACACGACCGGCGACGTACTGAAGCTGTCCGTCGCCCGCGGCGAGGATCGGCTCGAAGTCAAACTGCCCCTTGGGACGTGGCCCGGCGAGACCGAGTTCGCTCGGATGATGCGCGAAGCGGCCGAGACGGGCGACGCGCGGGCACAGTACCAGTTGGGCCGTAACTACGAGTTGGGCGAGGGCGTGCCGCAGGACTACGCCCAGGCGGCCGAGTGGTTCCGCAAGGCGGCCGACCAGGGCGACGCGCGGGCGGCCAACGCGGTGGGACTGCTGCTGACCTACGGCACCGGCGTCCCCCGCGATGACGCTGCGGCGATTCGCTGGTTCCGCAAGTCGGCCGAACAGGACAACGACGCAGCGCTGAACAACCTCGGCTGGTGCGCCGAGACCGGCCGCGGCCTGCCGAAGGACGATGCGGAAGCGGCCCGCCTGTACCGCAAGGCGGCCGACCTCGGCAGCGCCCTGGCGCAGTGCAACCTCGGACTGGCGTACGCCAACGGTCGCGGCGTGGACAAGAACGACGCCGAAGCCCTGACGTGGCTGCAGCGTGCCGCGGAGCAGGGGCTAGCCCGCGCCCAGAACTCGTACGGCTGGATGGTCGCCAACGGCCGCGGCACCGCGAAGGACGACGCCGAGGCGCTCAAGTGGTATCGCCTCGCCGCGGAGCAAGGGTTCTCGCCGGCGCAGAACAACGTTGGCGTCCACTACGCCAACGGCCGCGGCGTGGACAAGGACGACGAGGCGGCGGCAAAGTGGTATCGCCTCGCGGCCGATCAGGGCTACGACTCGGCCCAGTTCAACCTCGGGCTGGCGTACGCCAACGGTAACGGCGTGCCACACGACGACGCCGAATCGTACCGGTTGATGCGGCTGGCGGGCGAGCAGGGCAACGCCGGTGCCCAGAACGTGGTCGGCTTCTTCCTCCAGTCCGGTCGGGGCGCGGCGCGGGACATGGCCGAGGCGGCGGCGTGGTATCGCAAGGC
>CAZNSL010001078.1:0-2257 GCA_964574975.1 uncultured Alcaligenaceae bacterium
GCACCAGACGGACACGCTGTTCCACAAGGCGAAGGCGAAGATGGCGTTCCTCTTCGGCGGCGAGGCGGACAACCACGCGATTAACACGGTGCCGAAGGAATGTCTGGTGCGCGTCGTCAAGGCCGAGGCCGGCGGCCCTGGCGGCAAGGGCATCTGGGAGCCGGCGACGCGCGGCCTGGGGCCGGAGAGCGAAGGCTCGCCGGTGAACCTGGCGTACCTGGTCGGCGGGTTCGTGAAGGTCGAGGGTTGAAGACCCCTTAAGGATCAACCGGACTCATGAAGGAGCCCCAGGCGATGTACGAGTTCGCGAGCGCGGACCATTCGCGGGTCGTTCATTTGAAGGCCGTGAACAGTCGCGCGCCCGGTCGGCGTCGTCCCTTCGATGACGACGGCATTACCGGAGGACCACCGGAAATGATCGTTCCACACTTGTTTGCGGGGGTGAAACAAGGCAACGGATCGGCTCGTGGACGGATCGACCGCACGAATGCGATGCAGTTTGTGCGCGTTGCAGCCGGGACACGCCCAGGCGAGGTTGTGCAACACGGTTCGGCCGCCGCGCGACTTCGGACGAATGTGGTCAACCTCGAACGACCACGGCTGACAGTCCTCCGGGAACCGGCAATACTCGCAACGGCTCCGCGCCCGCTCGGCGACCCGACGGCGGAGGGCTCGCGGTACCCAGGTCATTGCCCGGCCACGACATCAGGAAATGCCTCGGCCAGCGACTTGAGCGCGACGCGGGCTTCGAGCATGTCGATGGTCCGCTTCATCCAGAAGTCCACCAACCCTTGCAGTTCCAGGCGCTGGCCCGCATTCAGGCGGTCCTTGTTGCGCATCAGTTGGGACATTCGCTGCTCGAGGGATTCTTCCAGCCGATACCCGGCGAATTTCCTCAACGCGGCCGCACATTCCGCGACCGCTGCCATCTGTGCCGGTTTTCGGGTCGAACGGGTCGAAGCCACGGAAAGGTCTCGCCGCCGGGTCAGGTTCCGCGCCCCGGTCATGATACTAACGCCCAAGGAACGCCACCATGCCAGTCCAATTGCGGCCTAGCGAACCCGCACAGTCGCAGGCGGCCAGAGGAAGACCGATGTTCACGACCGACCGCTTCGCCCCCAAGGTCCACCCCGCGACCCGCGAGGTCGAGGCTGAGGATCCGTTGGAGTTGATCGCCGAAGCCCCGCCGGGCGACCCCGACGTGATGCTCACCTGCGTCGTGCAGGAGTTCGCCGGCCTGGGGATGGACGCCGACCAACTGCTCGGCCTGTTCCGCAGCCCCAGTTATCCGGCGCTGAACCAACTGCTCGCCCTCTTCGGCCCGGCCACGATCCGCTGGCGGATCGACGAGTTGCTGAGCCGATCGGGCACCTTCCGCGTCCGGGAGGTCATCGCCGCGGATCCCGACCCCGATGACGACGAGACGGAATTGATTCAACTGACCGTGCGTAAGCCGGTCGCCGATTAGGGGCGCTTCGCGGAGGCGATAGGCCGCGTCCGCTTTTGCGGAGCGTCGCAATATGTGAGGGTTCCACCATGCCACAGGTTTACAACTGGCAACTCGGCCGGGCGATGAGCTATCCCTACCCGGAGAAGCACCCGCGCTGGCAGTTCGCCTTCGCGTTCAACATCCACCGTTGCATCGGTTGCCAGACCAGCACCATGGCGTGCAAGGCCACCTGGACCTTCTCCAAGGGCCAGGAACAGATGTGGTGGAACAACGTCGAGACCAAGCCGTTCGGCGGCTACCCGGCCCACTGGGATGCCAAGCTGCTCTCGATGCTCGAGCAGGTCAACCCCGGCGGCCAGGTCTGGGCCAAGGACCAGCCGGGGGCGTCAGCCCCCGGAGCGAAGCCCGAGCCGGGGGCGTCAGCTCGCGGAGCGAAGCCCTACGGCACCTTCAAGGGCAAGACCATCTTCGAGGCGGCCTCGCAGCGCGTCGGGCCGGACGGGCCGCAGACGGTCCTCGGTTACCTACCGACCGAAGCCGAGTGGCGCACGCCGAACATCTACGAGGACTCGGCTACCGGTGGCAAATGGCAGCCCGGCCAGTTCAACGGCTCGGTGCAATTGCCGGAGCACCGCGTCTGGTACTTCTATCTCGCCCGCATCTGCAACCACTGCACCTACCCCGGCTGCCTGGGAGCCTGCCCGCGGCAGGCGATCTACAAGCGGCCGGAAGACGGCATCGTGCTGATCGACCAGGAGCGCTGCCGCGGCTACCGCAAGTGCGTCGAGGGCTGCCCGTACAAGAAGG
>CAZNSL010001079.1:0-2256 GCA_964574975.1 uncultured Alcaligenaceae bacterium
CGATTACGTCGAAGCGTGGTGGACCGTGGTCAACTGGAAGGCCGTCGGCGAACGGTTCGACAAGGCGAAGAAGTAACGTGCCGTTGCCAGCCCGGATCGCAAGCGACGGGGCGAATCTCCCCGTCGCTCGCCCTCCGGGCTGGCAATGGTCTGCCCTTGACACGCCCCCACCGCCCCGATATTCCCGCCGCCCGCCGGATGGACGAGTCGGGGGCGGGGGTGTGCGCGATGCGTACGACGTGGGCGAAACGACTTGGGTTCGCGGCTGCCGTGGTCGGCCTGACCGGGTGCGGCGCGCGAGGCTTGAGCCTGCGGACACCAGTGCCCGAGCAATACGCGCTACCGCCGGTGGACGACTCGCGCTTCAGCTCGCCGCCGGAGTTCCCGCGCGAGACGCTCAACCAGGAACCGCTCAAGCCGACAAGCCCGAACTCCAACCTGCCGTCTCAGCGGCCACAGATCGCGCCGAGCGGAACCAACGGTCGCATCGGCGGTACGCCCGGCAGCATCGGGCCGTGATCAGACGCCAAAGCGTCGAATTAGGGCGGCCAGTAATGTCTCGGCCGTTGCCTGATTTTCCGGCGACAGGCCGCGACCGCCGTACCACGTCAACTCCACCGCCAACCCCGCATGCCGGGCCGCGGCATTGAACTGCTCGCGGACGCGGTGTGCCCAGACCGCCCCGTAGCGGTCGCGGAACTCGGTCCAGGTGCGGTCGTAGTCGTTGGCATATTGCCGCCGACCCGAAGTTGTCGCTGCGACTAGCGGCGAGCACACCGCCAACGCGGCTGCTATTCGGGTCACGAGCACCTGCCCCGGCGAGGTTAAGCTGAATAGCGCGCAGGTGCATGCGACCGCCAGGACGGCCGCCCCGACTCGGAACCGCGTCGGTAGGTAATTACCAATTCCAACGGCAAGAACTGCGGCAACGAACGTGGTTCGCGGCCAACTGACGACTGCGGTCGTGCTGGTGAGGAATCCCTCGGCCATCGGCAGCAGTAGCACTACGAACAGACCCGCGACGACGGCGTGCCAAGCACCAACGCCAGGCCGCCGTGCCCCAAGCACGGCCACGCCCGCACACGCCGTCGCGCTGAGGGCGACGTAACACGCCTCCGCTGTGCCGTACCTCAGGCACGCCACCCACGACGCCCACGCCAGCCACGCCCACGCAACGGCATGGACGAACGCAGTGCCCGCGGTGTGGAGCGTCGCACGCACCAAAGGCCAGAGCGACGCGGCGGCGATCAGAGCGTACATCACTGGCACGGTCTTCATGGTCGTGCGGCACAACCGGACTGTACCGGATCGGGGACGACACCGCTTTTCTATTCGCCGCCGACTGCCAGGGTTCGCCGGATTCCGCCCGCCGTCGCGGCCGATTTCCCCGATGCGGATGCGCGCCGAACCCCGGTGCGTGCCGCCGGCGTGGAGAACACCGATGCTGCGGCGTCTGCTGATGGTCCCGATTGTGGCGGTTCTGCTGGCAGCGCCCGCACCAGCCGGCTTCTTCAACAGGAAGCCGAAGCCAAACCCGGCCGAGCGCGTGCCCGAACTGATCAACGCACTTCGGACCGGCACCGACGAGTCGAAGCGGCAGGAGGCCGCCGACGAGCTGAAGCAATACGATCCGAACGCCTACCCGCAAATCCTACCGGCTTTGATCGAGGCACTCTCGAAGGACGGTAGCACGGCCGTGCGCTCCGAGGCGGCGGCGAGCATCGCGCGGATGCGACCGATCAACCAACAGGCCGGCTACGCCCTGGAACAGGCTCAGAACAACGACCCGTCGCTGCGCGTGCGGATGTCGGCCCGGCAAGGCCTGCTCCAGTACAACCTGGTCGGCTACCGCGGCGGCAAACCACCGGAGGCCGCTGGAGCGAACAATACAAACGGCACGCAGTCGCCAGCTGCCGCACCCAATGCCACCGCGTCCGCTCGCCCACCGCAGCCGTTCTTCGGTCGCATGCCACCGCGCGGCCAATTCGCGGAAACGGCCGAGCCGCCGCTTGCTGAACCGCCCAGTGGCCTCACGAACGCCGTGCCGGTGTCCCGTCCGCGCACTCCGCATGCCGCCCCGCCGGCGATGCAGCCGCTGCCGGGTGGACCGACAACGCCGGTACAACTGCCGGGCGTCCCCCCCGTTCCGCCGGCCGCGCCCGCGAAGCCAACAGCGAGCGATGGGCCGAGCCTGCCGTCACCGTTCTGACGCCGTTGCGACCCATTGAGCCCGACGCGCCAGCGAGGGACAGATTC
>CAZNSL010001080.1:0-2253 GCA_964574975.1 uncultured Alcaligenaceae bacterium
CCCAGCGGCCCTTCCGCACCTGTCGCGCCCGTCGCGCCTGGTGCACCCGCTGCACCTGTGGCGCCAGTCGCTCCCTGAGCACCCGTCGCTCCGGTCGCGCCAGCAGCGCCATCGGCGCCCGCTGCTCCGGTGGCTCCGGTCGCGCCCGCGGCTCCCGTTGCACCAGTGGCACCGGCCGGACCCGCAACTCCCTGGATTCCTTGCGGACCGGTGGGCCCCTGCGCGCCATCAGCTCCAGGGGCACCGGTCGCGCCTGTTGCGCCGGTCGCGCCCGTGGCACCCGGGGCGCCGTCGGCACCGGGGGCACCGGCCGCGCCGGTGGGACCTGCGGGACCGGTTGGGCCCATGGGTCCCGTCGGACCGGGGATCGAGTTGAGGGCGAAGAGCGCGTACGGCGAGGGTGCAAGACGCTGGCGGGGCGCGAGCGTGGAATAGCCGCCGCCGCCCGCGGGAGTGCGGACGTCGATCTCGATGTAGCGCTCGTTGCCGTCGAAGGCGCCGGGGCCGAAGTCGAGGCTGACGCTGAAGCGGCCGCGGACGATGGTGACGTTTAGCACACCCAGCTCGGGGCCGACCTGCATGCCGCCGACCGGCGCGTCGTACATGCGGAACTTGATGTCGGCGGAGGTGACGACGCTCGGGCCGGTGCGGATCTCACCCTGATAAACAAAGCCGTTGCCGACCGGAGCGGCCATGGCCACGCTCGAGGTCTTGTGCAACGCGAGAAGCCCCGTCGCCAGACCACACGAGAGAACGAGCGCTTGCACACGGCTTTGACGAGCATTCATCGATCGATCCTCCGAATACGAGACGGACACGCCGCGGCGATGAGCCGCGGTCACGAGCACACGATGTGGCGAAGGGCCTCTCCGCACTCCCGGTCGCGGCGGCCTTGCGGACACTCGCTCCCGAAGAAGGGGTCAGCATAACTTCCGGGCCGAGATTGCGCGCCACGCAGGAACCCAAAATCGCGGCCTTCGAAGGACAAGAAAGTCTGATAATTCTGCAATGAATAGGGTGAACGCCCGCGCATCCCGGGGGTGCTCGAGGAAGCTCCCGATCGGTGTCGTTGTTGCCAAAAGAACGCCGCCGCGCTGGAGCGCGGCGGCGTCGGACATGAGCCATCTCTCTGCGCGGGGGTTGCGTTACGGGCAGAGGAGGGCGTTGTAGCCGTTGGCGAAGATCACGAAATCGGTGTCATCGACGAAGCCGTCGTCGTTGAGGTCGGCCGGGCAGAGGCCGGGCAGCGCGGGGCAGATGAGGTCGTTGTAGGCGGCGGCGAAGAGCACGAAGTCGGTGTCGTCGGTGAAGGTGTCGTCGTTGATGTCCGACGCGCACGAGCGGTTGGCCATGAGGGTGTGGAAGTCCTCGTCGAAGACCTTGCCGTTGCCGCTGACGTCGCCCTTGGCCCAGCCGGCGGGGCTGGCGAGCGAGCCGGTGTTGTAGTTGGCGGCCCAGATGGCGAAGTCGGCGCCGTTGACCTTGCGGTCGAGGTTCACGTCGCCGTAGGAGGTCTGCAGCGCGGTCTGGACGACGTAGTCCACGTCGGCCTGGTTCACGATCAGGTTGCCGTCCATGTCGGCGGAGAGATCGAAGTTGGCGGCCTTGGTGAGGTCGCTCCACGCCGCGCTGCCGCTGAAAGCGGGGTTGTTGAACTGCTGGTAGACGTAGTCGATGTCCTTGGCGTTGATGACGCCGTCGGCACCGACCGGGGCCCAGCCGCGGGCGATGCCGGCCGCACCGGCAACGTCGGCGCGGGAAGCGCCGGCGGTGTAGATCGCGCCGCCGCCCGCGGTCGCCAGCGTGGTGGCGAAGAAGTTGTTGCCGCCGGTCAGCGTGTTCCACTGGTTGTCGACTTCGTTGAAGGCGGTGACGCGGCGGAGCTTGCCACCGACCACGAGCAGGCCGTCGGCGAAGTAGCGGACGTCCTCCTTGTTGAAGTTGCCGTCGCCCTGGAAGTCACCGAGGATCTCGATGACGGCGTCGCTGCCGTTGACACCGGGAGCGGTCCAGGCCGGGCCGGCGTTGCGCTGGCGGAAGGCCTTGAGCATCTCGGCGATGTCGCCCAGGCCGCGGGAGCCGTTGCCGTCGAAGTCGCCGGCGATCTTGTTGCGGGTGGTGAGGCTGGCGTTGTAGAAGACCGCGGCACCGGCCTGGTTGATGTAGTTGGCACCGTTGGCGACGCCGTCGCTGTAGACGGTGCCGGTGGTGCGGGTGGGGACGCGGCCGTTGGTGGAGGTGTTGAAGGAGTAG
>CAZNSL010001081.1:0-2252 GCA_964574975.1 uncultured Alcaligenaceae bacterium
CAGCTCTCGCTCGCGACCCACGCCTTCGAAAGCGCCAAGGGAACATTCCCCGGCGGGTCGTACTCGGCCCTCGGCTACTTCTCGCCGGCGGCCCAGGTGCTGCCGTACATCGAACAGGCCGCGCTCTACCAACAGTTCGACCTGAGTCAGGGACCGTTCGACGGCATTAACCCAACGGTCGCGGCCCAGCGGCCGGTGATGTTCATCTGCCCCAGCGAGGTGAATCTGAACCTGCAGTCGTCGATGGGCTGGGGCAACTACCACGCCAACTGCGGTACCTGGGTGATTGCTGCCCGCGCCTGGGACGGCACCTTCGGCCCGCCGACTTCGACGACCGCGAACACCGGCCAGATGCCCGTCAACGTGCAACCGCTCAAGCCGATCCGAATCGGCGAGATCCCCGACGGCACCAGCAACACGACGATGTACGCCGAGGTCGTCAACGGCCTGTACGACATGACCCAGGGCCGCAGCAAGATCGCCGACTGCTACGAAGCCGGCACGATCCCGTCGACCTCGCTCGCGCAGGCTCGCACGGCTCTGATGGCGAAGAACTGGCAAACGTCGCAGATCGCCGGCGGCGGCACCTGGCGCTACCGCGGCTACCCGTGGAGCGAAGGCAGCCCGTGGCGCGGCTGGTACAACCACCTGCTGCCGCCGAACACCCCGTGCTGGCGGCCGAACGATTGGTGGGCGATCGTCAGCCCGGCCAGCAGCTACCACATGGGCGGCGTAAACATTACCACGTGGGATGGCTCGGTGCGATTCGTGGCCGAGACCGTCGATCCCGACGTGTGGCTGGCGGCCGGCAGCCGCGGCTCCGGCGAGGCACTTTCTCTTCCGTAACCGCGAGGACGAACGATGCGACGAGTGCTTGTTGTCGGTGCGATGGCGTTCGCATTGGGGTGTTCGGCCGACAAACCGGCCGCGCCGGCGAAGGCCAAAGCCGATGCGCTCAAGTCGGAGGCGGACGCGCAGAAGAAGATGCGCGACGCCGAAGCGGGCAACAAATAACGGGAATTAGCCACAGATAAACGCAGATAAACACGGATAAATACAACAGTTTGTTCTTGTATTCATCTGTGTTTATCTGCGTTCATCTGTGGCTAATTCCTTTCTTCATGTTTCGACAGCAATCCCGCCAGGTAATGCACCGCGTCGCCGCGCGCCTTCGCCGCCTCGGCGAACGTGGCGAAGTCGCCGCGGCGGCGGCTCAATTCCTGCACCCCCGGACACGACAGGCCGCGCTCGTCCGCACCGGTCAGGAACTCGCGGGCCGCGTCCAGCGCCGCCGCCTCGCGGCCGATCTTCACCAGCAGGTTGACGTACACCTCGGCCGGGAACGACTCGTCCGCGGCCGATGCCTTGTCGCGGAAGTGCTGTAGCCCCGCCTCCACGTCCTGCCCGGCGACAGTTCGCAGGTAGACGCCGCAGTCGCGGTAGAAGTCGGCGAATGGCTCCTCGTTCGTCGGCTGAAACCCCGGCGACAGCCGCTCGCCGTAGGCACACAACTCGCGGGCCAGCGTCAATTCCCGGCCCGGTAGCAGGTTTAGACTCATCTGCACGACCGCACTGAGATGGGAAACGTCCACGTGGTAGTCGTGGTCGCCGAACAGGTAGTCGCGGCCGGCCACCATTTCCGGCAGCGTTGCCGGCGCGGTGGTCTCGCGCTCGACGATGACGCTTCGCAACCGCTCGACGAGCTGGGCATGTAGCGCCCGCACCAACCGTCCGACGCACGCCACCTTCGCCGCCTCCGGCAGCGACTCGGCCGTGCTGCCCAGCAGCGTGATAGCGCTACAGATGCCTTGCCGGTCGAGGACGAGTTCCAGCCCCTTGGCCGGGTGAACGCCGTGATGGAACGCGATCTCGATGACGGGATACACGGCCTCCGGGTCGTCGCCCGGCTCGTAGGTGTCGATGGCGTCGCGCACCGGGGATGTGTCGCCGGTGAGGCGGTAGTAGTTCCATGCGGCGGGAATGTCGCCGGCGGCGAGGTAGAGCGACCCGACCTCGCGCCCGGCGTCGCGGATCGCCTGTTCGTAGGCGTCGAGCTTGGCGTCGGGCATCTCACTGGCTGGTCGCGATGGGATGGGCGACACGCCAAGCTTGCAGCGGCTGCGCAGGAGCAGGGCATAGAAGAGGGCTGGGTAGTCGCGGGCCTGGCGCAAGTGGGCAATGAGCTGCTCGACTGCGGCATCTGGGCCGTTGTCGGCGAGTGCGCGGTCGAGGTCGGCGAAGAAGTCTGGGAC
>CAZNSL010001082.1:0-605 GCA_964574975.1 uncultured Alcaligenaceae bacterium
CGTCGACTCCGTGCTCGGCGACCTGCGCAAGCTGACCGAGGGCGGGCTGGGCGGCCCGGCCGGCGGCGGCTAGTCGTTCGGGACCTCACGCACGCGAGGGCCGGGGCATTGTTGCCCCGGCCCTTTTCGTTACCGTGGGAGAGCCGGGCAGGCACGCCGGATCAACGCCGCATAGGAGCTGCCATCATCTCGAGCGCCCACCCGTCGCTGCCGGATTGACGCTCAGGGGTACGCCGCGCTGCTGCCGCGGCGATCGTCTTGTGACGCCGACCGACGCGGCCAGCGAGCAGAGGGCGCAGCGGCCCGCGCCACGCGCGAGTATACCGAACGTCGGCATCCACGCGTCAGTTGCCGGGTCGACCCGATCGTCGCGCCGCAACACGCCGTGATGACGTCGGCCATGCTCGCGCAGCCGGGTCGTCACGCCGGGTTCGACGGGCGCGGTCTCGGCGCACCGTGCCGCGGCATGGCTCGTGCCGGACCCCGCGCGGTCGTACCGCCCGAAGCCGAGCGTGGCAAGCGCCGAACGACAGGCCACGCGGACCACCTCGCGCTGACCGAGCCAGCCCGCCCCGGCCGAGGTCAGTAAGAGCACGTCGGCCGCC
>CAZNSL010001082.1:615-2251 GCA_964574975.1 uncultured Alcaligenaceae bacterium
GCCTGACGCCGCAACCCCGCCGGGCCGACCAGGGCACCGGCTTCGGCCAGTTCGCGCATGGCGGCCCCGGTGTTTCCGATCAACCAGCGATAGCGCGCGACCCGCAATTGAACGGCCACGGCGTGGCTTTGTGCGCCATCGATCAGGACCTTGAGCGTCGCAAGACCAGCGAGCGTGAACACAACGATTGCAGCCAGGCCGATGCCGCACAAGAACCTGGCTCGCCAACGAGACGGTTGGGTGTGCATGGGGATCGCTCCTGTCGTCAGGGCGCGGCCCCGTTCGCCAGGCTGGGCAGCCACGTCCACCGGGGATCGCCGGCCGAGCCCGACTCGACGGCGCCGATGTCGCAGCGCGTGATGCGCGCGAACCCGCGTTGGTCGATCCATACGCGGCTTGCCTGAGCATCGCGACAGCCGGTCGGATCGCCGGCGTCGATGACCGGGCTTCCGGGGGCCGGCGCCTGTGTGCGCGTCGGGCCACCGTTGGCGGCGAGCGGGGCGAGCAGTGGATCGACGCCGAACAGGTCGCCGGGGCCCGCCGTCCAACTGCACCCAAGGGTGGATTGGATCAGGCTGTAGCCGCCACTGAGCACGACACCTGTGCAATCGGGTTGGCCGGAGCCGCCCGCGCTCAAATCGACGTTGCCGGCGACGAGCGTGTTCGTGGCGGTGACCACCGCCGTCGCGCCGACCCAGAGGCCGCCGCCATCGCCGCCGTTGCCGCTGTTGTCGGCGGTGTTGGCCGTTACCGTGACGTTGAACAGTTGCGCCACGCCGTCGGTGAAGACGAGCCCGCCGCCGTCGGTGTTGGCTGTGTTGCCGCTCACCGTGCTGTTGAGCACAGTCAGGTCGCCTGAACTGACGACTCCGCCGCCGTCGAAGCTCGCGCTGTTCGAGTAGATCAGACTGCCCTCGATGACGGCTGTCGATCCACTTGGCACGAAGATCCCGCCGGCGCTGGCGCCGAGATTGTTGGAGACCGTGCTGTCGCGCAGCGTCAGGCTCGAATGGGTGCCGACGTGAATGCCGCCGATGTTGCCGATGTTGTCCGACACCGAGATCTGGGCGCCGGTCACCGATCCGTTGGCGATCTGGATCCCGGCGGCGTTGTTCGAGCCGGAATTGCCGTTGCGAATCGTCAAGGTGTTCAAGACGACGCCGTTGGCCAGAACGTGCAGGACGCGATCGGCGCCGTTGCCGTCGAGGATCGTCTGGTCGACGCCGGCTCCGGCGATTGTGACGGCTTCGAGCAGATCGAGGTCGCCGAGGGCGGCGGCATCCTCGCCGGTTCCGACGAGCGAGAGCAGGTAGGTGCCCGCGGGCAGCAGGATCAGGTCGACGCCCGCGCCGGCCCCACAGGCGTCGACGGCTGCGTTTGTGTTGGCGGCCACGACAGCCTCGCGCAGCGAGCAATCGCCGTCGGTGTTGAGTTCGTCGGTGACCGTGGTGACCGCGAGCACGGTGGCCCGAGCGGCCGGCGCCCGGATGGGGCCCCAGAGCAATCCGGAGATGACCAGCGCGGCGACGGTCAGACGCAGGATGGAAGGCGTCGAAAACGGTCGATGTCTCAGCATGGTACGGCTTTCTCAAGCTGCGGGTTCGCGTGCCGGCCGGCACGCGTGGGGCCGGTGCAG
>CAZNSL010001083.1:0-2250 GCA_964574975.1 uncultured Alcaligenaceae bacterium
AGAAGGCGGCGAAGATGCCGGCCGACGGCGTGGTGATCGCCAAGGAGGCGTTTCGCCTCGTCGAGCAGAGCCAGGCCTACCAGGGGGAAGAGGTGTGCAGCTACCTCTTCCACGCGTACGGAACGAACCTGCAGTTCGCCCCCGGGGAATTCAACTTCGTCAAGACGCGGGCACAGGTCGGCACCAAGGAGGCGTTCCGGTTGCGCGACGAGCACTTCCACGTGCCCGAGCCTGAGGTTCCCTAACCCTTGCGGGACTTGGCGGCCTTCTTGCCCTCGGCGATCTGCCGCTCGACGTTGTCCAGGATGCACGTCAGCCCGTATTCGAAGTTGGTGTCGTCGGCGGCGCCGATCCGGTGACCCTCGCGGCTCACCTGCGCCAGCAGCGGGGCAGCCTCGGCGTCGTAGACCATCGTCTCCTCGAAGTCGCCCGGACCGTTGTTGGCGGCCCGGTTCTTCTCGTAGAGACGTTGCAACACAACCGAACCGCGGACGTGCAGGGACACCGCCGAGTAGGCGTCGAACGCCTGCTCCGCGGTGAGCCCGGCCTGGACCAGGTTCTCGACGGCCAGTTCGACCTCCTGCACGCCGAGTTGCGCGGCCCGCGGCGACAGCGCGGATCGGATGAGGACCAGATCGGACAGGATCGGATTGCTCAGGAACGACTTGCGCATGTCCCGGGCGTGGTTGCCCAGCGTCCTGCGCCAGTCGGCGGCATCTACATACGGTGTGGCGACGGCGAATTCGCGCAACGCGCGGTCGGTCATCGCGTTGAGCAGATCGTCCTTCTTGCGGAAGTACCAGTAGATGCTGGTGACCCCGACGCCGAGATGCTTGCCCAGCAACGGCATGCTCAGGTTGTCGATCCCGACCTGCTCGGCGAGGTCGAAAGCGCCCTCGATGATGTCATTGGGATTGATCGAGCCGCGCTCGCGGCGTTGCCGCTTGGGCGCGGTCGCCTGCTTTGCCACTGCACTACCTCCAATAAATCCCCGAGCACGCCGAAGCCGTCAACCTTACCGGCAGCCATCCGGTTCGCGACTCCGCGCGCACGCGGCTGAGATCAGGAACACAGCGGCCCAGCCAGCACGGAGACGTCCCGAAGGGCGATACCGAAACACCTATCGTAATCGTTTCGGGTAGGGTACGGGGGTATTTCGTTTCGCCGCGCCGATGCGAAGGGGTCGACACCGGATGGATCTCGGACTCGCGGGCGCGAAGGCCGTCGTGGTCGGCGGCAGCGACGACTTCACCTGAGAGGGCGCGATGGCAACCGCATCCGAAGCCCGGGATTGGGCCCGCACCGCGTTGCACGGCATCGGCGACTCGCTGTACACCCCGTTTTCGGGTCCCGACGGTGACGACGTCGACTGGGACGCCTACCGCACCCTGGTGCGGCACTGCGTGGCCGGGCTGGGACACGAAATGCTCTGGTGCACAAGCGGCGTCGGCGAGTTCTGGGCCCTCACCATCGACGAACGCAAACGCCTGCTGGAGGTGGCCCTCGAGGAGGGCCGCGCCGCCAACCCGGATCTGGTGGTGCAGGCGTGCACCGCGGCCACCTCGGCCAAGGACTGCCTGGAGCTGACCCTGCACGCCCAGCAGGCCGGCGCCGATATTGCGTACATCCAGACCCCGATGATGGAAACCCATGGTGGGGAAGGGGTTCTGCGATTCTTCCGTTACGTCGCCGACCGTGCCGACATCGCGCTGGGCATGTTCAACTCGCCGTCGTCGGGTTACGTCCTGACCGCGGCCGAGAGCGCCCGCATCTACGACGAGATCCCCGCCGTCTGCGCCACCAAGGAGGGCGCCTTCCGGCCGCAGAACAGCCGCCGGCTGCACGAGCTCGCGCCCGGTCTGGTGATCTGGGAATGCGACCTGACCGTCTACCGCGCGGGCTGGCTGCGGGCCGGCATCGTGTGCCCGGCGCAGCTGGGCACCGTCGGCTATCTGCACGAGACGCCGCAGCGCAAAATTCTGACGCCGTACTGGGAGCTGATCTACGACGACAAACTGCTCGAGGCCATGGACTACGCGCGGGATGTCGGGATGGATCAGTTCGACCTCGACATGGCCGGCGCGTTCGTCTGCTATCCCGGACGGCCGGACTACTTCACGCACTGGGGCGGGGCGTTCAAACACGCGGCGGCAGTACTGGGTTTGCCGGTCGGGGACCATCCGGATTCGCGGGCGCCGCAGGCGATCCTGCCGGACGCGGTGAAAGGGCAGATCGAATCCGCCTACCGGC
>CAZNSL010001084.1:0-2249 GCA_964574975.1 uncultured Alcaligenaceae bacterium
CGTGACCCTTCCCCAAGACGCCGCCGACCGCGCCAAGCCCTGGCCCGCCGACCGCCGGGCCGCCTTGCCGACACTGCCGCCGGAGAAGCGCTTCCAAGGCCCGCTCACAGGCGTGCCGCGCGTCTACTACAATCCAATCATGAACGCCGCCACCGAGATGCCGGAAGAGGTCGTCCGTAGCTATCTCGCCGACCCGTGGCTCTACAACGACTGGGTCTGGTGTACCGGCGCGGAGGACAACGTGCGCCAGTCGGCCCTGGTCTGGGCCGAGACCGGCGAGCCGCTCAGCGACTACTTCGCCCGGCTGCGGAAAGAGAAGCCGCGGCCGGGGCCGCTCGGCTGGCAGACGGTCGTGCCGCCGGTGGTGATGACGTTGCTGGGGGCGGTGACGGGGCGGTTCCTGGTCGCGTCGTCGCCGACGGCGGGCGCGATCGGGGCGGCCGTCGGTCTGGCGATTGGCGTCGCCCTGGTGGCGGCGTTGCGGGCGGGGGTGCGCTGATGCCGACCGTGTACGAGGGCGATTTCGCAACGCCGACGGGCCGCTTCGCCGTCGTTGCGGCCCGCTTCAACGCCGTCGTCGTCGACGACCTGCTCGCCGGAGCGCTCGACGCCTTCAAGCGGCACGGCGTCGCGGACGACGCCATCGACGTGGTGCGCGTGCCCGGCTCCTTCGAGATCCCGCTGACGGCAAAGACCCTTGCCGAGACGAACGGGTACGCGGCCGTCGTCTGCCTGGGGGCGGTGATCGAGGGCGACACGACGCACTTCGACCACGTATGCTCGGCCGCCACCAGCGGCGTCTTGCAGGCCGGTCTTTCGACGGGCGTGCCGGTGATCTTCGGCGTGCTGACCTGCGCGACGCTGGAACAGGCGGTCAACCGCGCCGGCGGCAAGAGCGGCAATAAGGGCTTCGAGGCCGCCGTCGTCGCCATCGAGATGACGAATCTGCTGGGGAAACTCCGCGGGTAGCGCCGCGTGCCCCCGGCGCGGGCGGCCGCTATAGTGCCTCCAACCCTGACGGACCCAAAGGAGGCACGATGTTCCCAGCCCCAATCCTGCGCGTCGCCGTGTGCGCCCTCGCCAGCGCACTGGCCATCCCACCAGCCGCCCGGTCGCAGCCGCCCAAGGCCCCGGACGACGAGCGCGCCAGTCTCGGCCGGTCGCTCGGCTTCACCGAGCAATACCTGGCCCGCAAGATCGACGAGCAGACGCTCTTCCAGGCGCTCGCCGATGTCGCCGTGGGCGACAGGGTGCGCTACACCGGCCCGCCGCCGCGGGTCGTCAAGAACCCGACCGGCCCTGGGGCCAAAAACCCCGTCATCATCCCGGCATACACCTTTCTCCCGAAGAAGTACCTGACCGGGCAGAAGCTGCCGTTGATGGTGTTCGCCCACGGCGGCGTCCACGGCAACGTCGGCTCCAGCTACGTCAACGTCTTCCGCGAACTGTTGCAGCAGGGTTACGCGATCGTCGCGCCCGACTACCGCGGCAGCATCGGCTACGGCCGCGAGTTCTGGGAGCTGATCGACTACGGCGGCCTGGAAGTCGAGGACGTGTTCGCCGGCCGGCAGTTCATGCTGGATACCCACGACAATATCGACCCGGAGCGCGTCGGCGTGATGGGCTGGAGCCACGGCGGCATGATTACGCTCCTGAACCTGTTCGCGCACCCGAAGGAGTTCAAGGTCGGCTACGCCGGCGTGCCGGTGTGCGACCTGGTCGCCCGCCTGGGCTACCACGACCAGGGATACCGCGACCTGTTCTCCGCGCCGTACCACATCGGCAAGACGGTCCGCGAGGACATCGAGGAGTACCGCCGCCGGTCCCCGGCCTGGAACGCCGAGAAGTTGCAGACGCCGCTGCTGATCCACACGACGACCAACGACGAGGACGTGAACGTACTGGAAGTCGAACACCTGATCAAAGCCCTGAAGGCCGCGGACAAAAAGTTCGAGCACAAGGTTTACAAGGACGCCCCCGGCGGGCACCAGTTCAACCGGCTCGACACCCGGTTCGCCCGGGAGTCGCGGGCGGACGTCTACCGCTTCCTGGCCGCGCACCTGGCCCCGCCGAACCCGGTCAAGTGAACGGACCCTGCCCCGGCGTGGGCGGGCCGGCGTTACGCGAGGGCGGCCTCGATGACCTCCCCGAACACGTCGGTCAGCCGCTCGCCGCGGCCGTTGTGGCGGAAGGTCAGCTTCCGGTGGTCGAAGCCTAACAGGTGAAGGACGGTGGCGTGGATGTCGTGG
>CAZNSL010001085.1:0-2248 GCA_964574975.1 uncultured Alcaligenaceae bacterium
GAGTCCCACCGTATAGGCACAGTCGCGGAGCCTTCTTGGTGGGACTCGCCAAACTCGTCCCACCCTACAAGACTCACGCAGCGGCGCGCAACGCCTGTCGACTCTCCAGCACACAAGCGACCGCCTGGTGCAGTAGCGGGATCAACAGTTCGTGGTGTCCCGTGATTTCGATGCCTTCGCTGCCGGGGCGCGTCAGCACGTTCATGAGCGTGCGGTACTTCGGCTCCTTGTCGAGGTTGACGCAGATGAGGCCGTCGAGGTCGTGGCCGAAGTTGCGGACCACACTCACCGCCTTCAGGAACACTTCCGGCATGACGACCGCACTGCCGACATTCAGCCAGACGCCGTGAGTCAACGACGCGACGACGCTGCACAAGCGGCGGAAGTCGATCAAGGACGATTCGCCGAGGGCCGCTCCAGAGACTTGCGGGTGCATGTGGACGATGTCGGTGCCGAGGGCGACGTGGATCGTGCAGGGAATCTTGGCCCGGTACGCCGCTAGCACGAGGCTTGCGTCCGAGTGTTGGCAGGGGATTTCGTCGAGGTACTGACCGAGGGCCGCGCCGAGACCGATGTCGCACACTGCACCGCGCTGCGACGCGATAGCGAACGCGTCGGCCGTTTCGCGGGCCATGCCGAAGTGGCCACCGGGCAGTTGCTTCGCCACATCCTCACTGGTCTTACCGGCGAACGCCAGTTCGAAATCGTGGATCGCGGCCGAGCCGTTCATCGCCACGGCCGTCACGACGCCGCGCTCGATCCAGTCGATCAGGTACGGTGCGCAGCCGGTCTTGATGACGTGTCCACCGAGGGCAACCGCCACGGTGCGGCCCTCGCGGTGGCAGCGGGCGAGGTGGTCGCGCAGCTTACGGAGGCTGACGGCCGCGAGCTGATTGGGTAGCGTGTCGAGCCAATCGGCGACGGTCGCGCCGGCGGCGGGCGGACGGCCGAGGTCGTCGCGGAACACCTTGCTCGGGCGCGACGACAGGTCGTAGGTCTTCAGTCCTTGAAGGTCGAACGGCGTCATGCCGGCTCCTGGTGTCAATCGGGCGGGCGAAGGGCGACGAGTCCTGCCTCTAGGGCGTCGAGATCGGGGCCGGGCTGATGCCGCAGGCCGACCCGCAAGGCGAACAGTTCCCGACCGCCGAGTTCGGCGAGTCGCAGCTTCACGGTATCCTTTTGCGTGGCGACAACAGCAGCATCGGTCGGCAGCGATTCCGTCCAGCGGCGCAGGTCGTCGACATCGGCCCGGCTGTACGGGTGGTGGTCGGGAAAGGTACGAAAGGCCGCGACATCGACACCGATGGTGGCGAGCGTGCGTCGGAAAGCTCCGGGATTGCCGACGCCGCAGAACGCGCCAACTGTCCGGCCATGCAGCGTTTCGATCGGGCACGGATCGTGCTCGTGCCGCAGCCACTCGACTGGGGCGTGCGTCGATCGCACCACCGGAATGTTCGATTTCAGTTCTCGAATTCGCGATTCGACGCTATCCGCTTCCGACTGGTCGCAGCGCGTGATGACGACGGCGTCGGCCCGACGCAGCGACGAGCGCGGCTCGCGCAGCAAGCCGCGCGGCAACAGGTGGCCGTGGCCCCAGGGGTTGGTTGCGTCGATCAGCACGACATCCATGTCCCGCCGAAGCCGCCGGTGCTGGAACCCGTCATCCAGAATCAGCAACTCGGCCTCCAACTCCTCGACCGCGATTCGCGCCAATTCGACGCGGTCGGTCCCTTGCAGGTGCGGCACGTCGGGCAGGTTTGCTTCGAGGGCGAGCGCCTCATCATTCGGCCCGCTGGCTGCCCCGTATCCGCGGCTCAGGATCACCGGCCGCACGCCGCGCTCGCGGTAGAACCGTGCGATGTACTCGACGCACGGCGTCTTGCCGGTGCCGCCGGCCGTCAAGTTGCCGACGCTCACGACCGGGGCAGTCGCCACGTACGACCGCTTCCAGCCGCGGTCGAACGCAAGGTTCCGCAGCCGCGCCGCCAACCCGTAGGGTCCGCTCGCGGCCAGCAGGCCAAGCCGGGCTAGGGCTGGGCCGGGGCCGTGCGAGTCGCCGCGGACGATGCGGTGAAAGCGTTCGCTCACGGCGGCAACCTCGGGCGGTCCCCGTTGTACCCCGAAACCCCACGGCGGGTCAACGCGAACCTGGGCCGCCCTGCGCCCACACCTGCGCCAGTTCGACCAGCACTTTGATGGCGACTTCCATCTCCTCCAGGCACGTCCATTCGAGTGGCGAGTGGAGGTT
>CAZNSL010001086.1:0-2247 GCA_964574975.1 uncultured Alcaligenaceae bacterium
CTGGGCGACGACCACAGGCCCGCCTCGGACATGGCGGCGATCATCTCCTGCGCCCGCATCGCCTGGCCGGACTTCTGCAGCACCTGCGCCGCCGCGTCGAGGGCGCTGACGCGTTTCGGTTTGGCGGCGGCGGCGGGCTTGCGTTCCGTCTTCGGCTTCGCCGCGCTCTCAGGCGTGGCCGCCGCTTTCGTGCCCTTGGTCTGCTTCGCGGTCTTCTTCGTGCTCTTCTTCATGGCAATCTCCTTTTGGTTGCCTCGTCAGGCCCGGGTCTCAAGCGCCCGGGCTACGCGCGCGTTCCGCGCGTTTCGGCGCTACTCGCTTTCGGCCGTCGCGTGGCGGGTCTGAACGATGGTGATCTGGAATTCGCTGCCGTCCGCGAGACGCAGCACCAGGCCCGCGTCGCGCGTCATGTACCCGCCGTCCGCGTAGCTCGTGACGCCGCATTCGGCGAGCGCGCCGTCGCCGTCCATGTCGTCCTTCCAGGCCTCGCCTTCGTCGTGCTCGTCGTCGGGCGCGGGGCGATTGCTGAGTTCGTCGAGCAGGTTCTCAAGAATCGCTTGTACGTCGTGGCCGGTCATGATCGCTGCTCCTTCTCAGTTGACCGGGACGGTCATGATGATGTTGCGGCCGTCCGGAAGGTCGTGGTCGAACAGGTACGCGAACTCGACGCCGGCGGCGGCGAGCCGCTCGGCTTCGGTTTTCTGCATCACGTAGTGCTTGCCGCCCAGCAGCACGGCGACGCCGTCGCGCGGGTCGGCGTACGTGTGCTGAATGGCCTCGTCGGCGTTGTCGAATTCGATCGCGGTGAACTCGATTGTCATGGTGGTTGCTCTCGTTCGTCAGTTGGCGTTACGCGCCGTCCGCTTCATGGCCGCCTCGTGACCGGCGGCGTAGGCCGTCTCCAGCGCTTCGCGGACCGTCCAGACCGCCACATCGTGGAAGTCCAGCCGGTCGCTGTTGCGCGTCTCAAGCGTTTCGATGGACAGGACGTCGCGGGCGATTGCAGCGATCGCGGCGTCCCGGTTCTTGTCGTTGGTCGTCTTCACGGCGGCGTCTCCCGGTTAGGCGTTCCAGATGTGCTCGGCCAACCCAGCCGCCAGCAGGTCCACGATCACGGCCGCCATCTCGGTGGTCGGCTCGACGTCCGCGCCGCGGTCCCAGTTGTAGACCTGCGTCTGGTCGCTGATCCGCTGGACCCAGAGCTTCGAGATGCGGCTGTCGCCGCCGACTTCCCATTCCCGGTTCTCGGCGGGTTCGGGGAAGACCAGCGCGTCGAAGCGGTGCCCGGCGATCGTTCCGCTGACCCAAGCGCCGCCGGCGCTGGTGCGGCGCTGCACTTTCTTGATCACCAGCGTGTCGAGCACTTCGCTGGTGTCGATCCCGTCGTTCGTCTTGGCGTCGTTCGCGTTCATGTCGTTGTCTCCGTTCGGTTGCGTGGTCATGTTTCAGTCCTTCTCCGGTACGAACAGGTCGCCGGCGTCCCAGATCTCTTGCCCGTAGGCGGTCGCGACCAGGTACGACCAGGCGTCGATGCCGTTGCGGCGGTACGTGCTGACGCGGACCACCCGGCCCGGCTCGCCGTCCGTCTTGGAAACCACCTGCGTCCCGGGCGTCAGGCGTCGGTTCGCGTTCTTCGTCGTCGTGGCCATCTGCGTTTCTCCTTGCGGTACGCGGCGTGCGTACAGACACATGAAGCCATGGGTTTGCCCGGAAATCCACTCGCATTCGGAGAATTTCCAGACATTCTTGCGGACGCCGCCGGGCAGGTCCGAGTCTGCGGCGAGAGCGCGCTCCGGCGCGTTCCGGGCGGCCGGGACCACCTACCCGTTACGTACGCGGCCCCGTGGCCGCCGTGTTGCGAACGGGGCCTACCCGGGCGGGAGGCGGCATAGATGGCGGAACCGGACGCCAAGCTGAATCCGGCGGCGCTTCCGCTCGCGGACGCAGCCCGGCTGCTCAGCGCCGCGGGCGGGCAGCGGATTACGCTCGACATGCTGGAGGCGGACCGAGTCGTCGGCGCGCCGGCCAACGCGGACGGCACGCTGAACCTCGTCCACTACGCCGCGTGGCTCGTGCGGGAGATGTCCGGCCGTGGCGATTGACCCGCGCAAACTGAAACCGACCGAAGCGGTCCGTCTGCTGAACTCGACGCCGCTGGGCGAGGTGATCAGCGAGCGGCAGCTCCACCGTCATCGCTCGCGCGCGGGGTTCCGGATCGGTGACGACCGCTCGGTCGACCTCCTGCGC
>CAZNSL010001087.1:0-1110 GCA_964574975.1 uncultured Alcaligenaceae bacterium
GCCCGGATGGATTCGGGCCATCGGCGCGTCCGAGAGGGAGAACGAGCCATGTCACGGATTCGCGCGAAGTTGTCGCTGGCGGCCGCCCTCGTCGGCGGGTCGTTAGCCATCGGCCAGGATGCCCCGAAGCCCGCCACCAAGGACGCCAAGGAAAACGTGCTGTCGCTGGTGCCCGCGGGCACGCAGGGCCGCCGCTGCAAGGTGCTGCGCGTCTACAAGCACTCGTCCGGAGCGACCGCCTACGAGGTCAAGGCCGAGGACACTGGCGAGGTCATGACCGTCATCGACGGCATCGCCACCAACGGCACCAAGGACGTAAAAATCGAATCCAAGAAGACCGCCAAGTCGGCCAAGGCACCGACGAAGGTGTCCGGCAAACTCACGCCGATCAAGGCGACCGTCGTCAAACAGGCGTCGGTCAAGGAGTCGTCGGACGGGCCGAAAATTGGTGGCGACGACCCGCTGCTCAGCCCGAAGGGATACACCGCCGACGCCAAGGTCATCAAGGAGTTCGCTGACGACGGAAAAATGTCCGAGTCGTCGAAGCCGATGGCCAAACCCGTCACAGTTGAGACGCGCTACGTCACCCCGCCGGTGCCCGCCTCAAAGCGCTGGTTCTCGTTCCTGTCTTCGACGAAGTCGCCGGCACGGCCGACCGCCCGAACTCGCCGGATGCCGATGGCCGTGCCGATGGCCATGCCGATGCCGGCCGCGGATGTCGGCCCGGCCGTGCCGCCGGCGGTCATGGCAGCCACGTCGCCCGACCCGGTGATCCGCCTGATCGGCCGGCTGCACGACGACCTGTTGCCGTCGATGCGGGAAATCTCGGCGCACCAGTTGGCCTACTACGGCCGCGGCCGGGCCGAAGCCTACGAGGCGCTCGTCGCCGTCGCCCAGAACGACCCGGCCCCGAGCGTGCGAGCCGCCTGCATCCACTGTCTCGGCGAAATGCGGGCCAAGACCCCGGCGACGATGGCCATGATGCAGACGATGTCCCAGGGCGACGCCGACGCGGACGTGCGTCAGGCCGCGATGACGGTCATGGCAAGTTGGTGATATTCGCCAAGAGCCTCCCCAGCGGGGGGGCCGCCGGCCAACCCCCGGGGGGCC